>DATJYK010000096.1:0-13479 GCA_035578005.1 Terriglobia bacterium | reverse complement strand
CACTGCTGGCGCGAGCGTGCCGGAGGACCTTGTCGAAGAAATCTTGCACTGGCTCGGCGAACGCTTCGCCTTGAAGATCGAAGAGAAGGTTTTCAAGAGGGAGACTGTGAACTTTCTTCTTCCTGTATCTCTTCTCAGTTCATCCGATCCGGCCGCCCGAAGAATTGCTTGAGCCTCTCCCACGAATAGCTTGCTTTGTATCTCGCTGAAACATTCGTGTTCGACGTCTTTGTCTTTGCTCGGCCGGTCGCGGGTTAAGGACCCTTTTGGCATCGTAACGAAGAACTTGCAGGAGGACTCTTCTCGATCCATTGGTCTGTTCGGAGGTTTCAGCACACTGCTGACACGCAGATTCCAATGACGATCCTGTGTTTCCGATGCCTTATTACGCGTGCGGACTAATGGGCCGTAAATCGGAAGGAAGTCAGACACCAAACTGGACGATCCGGCACACGGTGCATTTAATCAATGCATTAATTAAGGATAAGGATAAGGTTTCAAGCGTGCGTTCCGAGCTGTACGGCTGTTCCGCCGTAAGTCACGTATTTTCAACGCCAATACGATTGTATTCGCTATTCGCGAATCGCGAATATAGAATAACGGTATGCCTTTAAAGCCCCAAGACATCATGGTCGTTCTGAAACTCTGTTCCTATGAGCGCAAGCGCCCGCCCATGTCCTTGATCGCGGCGGATCTCAACATGAGTCCCTCCGAGATCCATGCTGCCATCAAGCGTCTTCAACAAGCTCGGCTTCTGCACGGCCCGGAGTTGCAGGAAAAACCGAACCTCTCAGCTCTCGAAGAATTCCTCCTGCATGGCGTGAAGTACGCATTTCCTGCAGAACACGGCGAGGTAACTCGCGGAGTGCCCACTTCGTTCGCCGCTCCCCCGCTGAAGAATGAAATTGCCTCAAGTGATGAGCTTCCTCCGGTGTGGCCATGGCGAGACGGGGAAACTCGGGGCATAGCTCTCGAACCTTTATATAGGACCGCCCCCGCAGCCGCGCTCCGCGATCCCATTCTCTACGAATTGCTCGCCTTGGTGGATGCCATCAGGGATGGGCGAGCACGTGAGCGTAAGATCGCAGAGAAAGAGCTGATAAGCAGACTGCACACAGAAAATGTCAAAGCACAATCTCGAACTGCTCGCTGAGGCAGCCCGACTTCTCAAACCACTCCTTGGCGAATTAGTCTTCGTAGGAGGAAGCACAACAACGCTTCTCATCACGGACAAAGCGGCCGCGGAGGTCCGTCCCACCTACGATGTCGATGCTATTGCCGAGATCAGCTCATACGTCGCATACGCTGACTTCTCGGAACGGCTTCGGCGGTGCGGCTTCTCGGAGGATGCCAGTGAAGGAGTTCCGATTTGCCGATGGCGGCTAAAGAAGACGATTTTGGACGTCATGCCGCTCGACGAGAAGATCCTGGGGTTTTCCAACCGCTGGTTCAAGCCGGCTGTGGATTCCGCCGTCGTACATGAGCTGGAAGCGGACCTGCGAGTTCGAGTTGTGACGGCAGTTTACTTCTGCGCGACGAAGCTAGAGGCATTTGCTGGTCGAGGCAAGCATGACTATCAATCGAGTCATGATCTCGAAGATTTAATGGCGGTCTTGGATGGACGGCCGGAACTAGCCGAAGAAATCCACTCTGGGCCAGAGGACGTTCGCGCATACATTGCCGCAGAATTCAGGAAGCTGCTTGCCACCCCGGAGTTTCTCGATGCATCACCCGGTTACCTGCTCCCCGACCAAGCCAGCCAGGCTCGCGTCTCAATATTGCTTGAGCGATTGAGAAAGATAGAGGCTCTTTAATCGGATAGCAGTTCGAGCTTCGGGCACACCGTTGGCACACTGATCTGAGGTGAACCCCTCTCCTGAGACAAACTAGAGTTGGCACAGTTGCAGATCTTCTTTGGTTGAACCCTTCTGTTGAGACAGTCCTTCGTTAGCACGCTCATGGTTCATGAATCGGCTCGATCTGGTTTCATCGATCCTCCTAACTGTAACTGTTGTAAGCATTGTATCATTTGAAGACAAAGCAAGGGAGAGGACTTCTTGCTTGTTCCCGAAGGTGACCGCTTTCCCCTTGAACTCTGATTGCTGGCTAATGGGGGGGTAAATCGGAAAGAGGTCAAACATCAAACTGGACGATCCGGCACACAGCATATTAATAAGGATAGGGTTTCAAGCGGGCGTTCCGAGTTGTGCGGCTGATCGGCCGTTAATCGGCTCCAACCGAATGTTCGTGGAGTTGGGCATCGTCGAGCGTACCTATTTTCATTGTTGCACTATTTTCGCGTGGTTGCGCGACGTCGGTGCTTTGGTCGCATTCTACCAATCGCGAAAAGGAACTTGTGATGGGTTCATGGGAGGATATCCCCATCTCTTATGTCCATTCAGAGTCCGGTCCCCAATCACGTCGCGGCCCATGATCATCTTGCGTACAGACTTTATCGACCGATCAATATCTGGGGTTGGCCCGACTATTATGTCGTGTATCTCGGTCTTTTGACCTTCTTCCCAGAGAGGAAAGCGGTAGTAGGGAATGATCAAAGATCGTCCCTCGCGGTAGTCGAGGCTGTGAGCAAAAATTGGGTTGGAGATGATATGTGCTCGGTCCAGCTAAAAAACTTTCGGTCGCTGCGATTCCGAGCCAGGACGCCTCTCTGTTCAGTCCCCAAGCAGGCCAGGAAGTTTCTGTATATCTCGTTCCATTGTCAGTTACTGCATCGGTTCTAACCACCTCGTGCTTACTCTATGGGGGTAGCGGCCTCGTAGGGTCGAAGCGGTGATCAACAAGGTTGCACAAGAAGCTGACCTATTAGAGGTATGTGAATTGATCCGCCACCGTCACCGGCGAGACGCCGCCGCTAGTGGTCACGGTGACATCGACCACTCCCGAACCGGGGGGCGAGATCGCGGTGATCTGGGTATCGGAGTTGACCGTGAACGCCGGGGCGACCACGCCTCCGAAGGCCACCGTCGTCGCTCCTGTGAAGCCTTGACCGTTGATGACCACGGTCGTCCCACCCGCCGCCGGCCCGCTCTGTGGCGTTAATTGTGCCACCGCTGGGATCGCCGTATAGGTGAATTGGCTCGCAGGACTGGCTGCGGAG
Source organism: Terriglobia bacterium (assembly GCA_035578005.1). Lineage (GTDB taxonomy): Bacteria > Acidobacteriota > Terriglobia > UBA7540 > UBA7540 > Gp13-AA77. The sequence goes on along the minus strand of DATJYK010000096.1, from coordinate 10,361 downwards.
AGCCCGCGCGTGGTCCGGACCACGACTTGGACCAGCCCGATCCCCGGAGGCGCCGTCGCAGTGACCACGCCGTCGGACCAGACCTGAAAGACGGCCGGAGTCATGCCGAACAGGACCGCGTCGGCGCCCGAAAAGCCGGACCCGCCGATCACCACCGCGGTCCCTCCCAGATAGGGCCCTTCGGACGGCGTCAGTTTGCTCACCGCGGGTGCGACGGTGTAGGTGAAGCCGTCCTGTGGAACGGCGGTCGAAGCTCCGATCGGCGTCGTGACGATGATGTCCACAGCCTGCGGCGTTCCTCCCGGTGCCGGCGGTGAGACCGCAAGAATCCGCCCGTCCGATACCACATCGAACTGCGCCGCCTGACCGCCGAAGGTCACCGCCGTGGCGTTGGTGAAGCCCGAGCCCAGTAGGGTAACGAAGCTGCCACCAGCAACGGACCCGTAGTTCGGGCTAATAGACAATAGCGCTGGCTTGAGTGGCTTGAGCGGAATATAAGTGAACTGGTCGGCGATCGAGGCAGCCGAAGCGCCGCCGGAGGCGATCACCGTCACGTCAACCAGCCCGGCTCCCCCCGGCGGGGCCCAGGCCAGGATCTGGCTGTCACCATCGACCTCGAATTCCGCCGCGGTTGTACCGAAATTCACGGCCACTGCCCCGGAGAAACCGCTGCCCCGGATCGTAACCGCCGTTCCCACGCCGCCACTAAGAGGAGAGACGCTGCTCACCACCGCGACAATCGTTGGATCGACCCACGCGAAACTCCCCGGCCCCGTACTTGTCGAGCCACCGGGGCTGGTGACGCTGATGACCGCAGTCCCCTCGCCCGGCGGGGCGACAGCATCGATTCGCGAGTTATAGGTCGGGTGTCCGCTCACCAGATAGGCCGAGAACACCAACGCTGGCTGCACGCCGAAACTCACCGCCGTCACGCTGTCGAGAGCGTTTCCGAAGAGGCTCACGATCTGTCCGCCGGCAGTGCCGCTCACCGGCGGTTCGAAGGTGATGATCTGAGGGGCGGCCACGTGCGGTCTCCTAGGCGAAGGTCGTGCCGTTCCAGGTCCGGCCGAGCAGGTTGACTACCGACGAGGCGGCGATCAACGCCTCCGGCCAGAGCAATGCCAACTCGGCGCCAAAGGTCGTCACATTCGGGACAAGACCGGTCTGGTTGTCGAACCGCGACCAGGCATAGTCGAGGGCGTTGGCCGGCACGGCGCCCGGAGTGGTTTGGGCGAAGCCGGCGTTGGCCAGCACCGGGTTCAAGGCGACAAAGGCCCTTCCGGCAGCCGGCGGCGGCGAGACCGTGCAGGCCGAGCTGCTGCACACCTGCGCACTCCACGCTTGCGGCGCAACCGGTATCGGTCCGGCGCTTGCGGCTCGACTCACCGGCTGCCAAGGGCCAGCGGCCAGTTGCGCCAGCGCCAACGCGTCGGTGTCGGGGTTGATAAGCGCCTGGCCGGGGGCAAGCCATATCGTGCGACCGATCAGGGGCAGCAGGTCCGTCGGCGCCGCGCTGGTGGATGGCGGCAGCACCTGGAGGGGTGAGAGTAGGGGCAGAGCGCAGCCCTGGTCGTGAAGGGCCTGTACCGCCGCCTGCAAGGCAGCGGCGAAGTCGGCGCGAACCTGAATGCTCAACGAAATCGAGCCCTGCTGCGGGCCGATCGGCCGGTCGTTGGGCAAGGTGAGCCAGGCGATCGGCGGCTGTTCGCCCAAGGTGCCGAGCGCCGGCGAGGGTCCGGCGATGCCTAGCGCACTGGCCAGCATCTGGCTGCGCGCGTCGGTCATGCCGAGCGTCGTCAGCAGGTTTATATAGCCGCCCATTTCGCTGATGTTCAGCGGCGCCGGGAGCCGAGAAGGCACAACGTCGCCTTCCAGCGCTAGGCGCCGGAGCAGGAAGGCCTGAGCCTGCAGCATGTCCGGCGACTGCGAGGCGGTCAAGACGTTGAGAAGAGTCTGCAGTGCCTGACCCTCGATCGAGGCGTTGGGATTGGCGGGCGTGGTGTTTGCCATTTGGCGCGAATCTCCTTTAATCAAACTTCAAAGACGCCGGTGTCGTCGTCACCAGTGTCGTCATCGCCGGTGTCGCCGTCACTCGTGCTGTCATCGCTGGTGTCGGATTTACTCTTGGTGTCATCGCCGGTTTTGGATTTACCCTTGGCCGACTTGGACTTGTCCTTCGACTTGTCCTTCGACTTGCCTTTGCCTCCCGACCCGCCGCCCTTGACCGCCGAGGCGGCGCTCGATCCCGCGGTGGGATTGCCGCCATAGATCCCGCCCACGATGTTGCCCACCGTCGCCATCGCCTGAGATTGCAGGTCAGTCGCCGCCTTGAGCGCGTCGGCCCTGGCCGAATTGGAAACGTTCTGGGCGTTGGTGAGCAACGAAGCGAGCTGGGTCTGGCCGGTGAGCGCGGTGTCGAAGTCCTTCTGGCTGGCGGCAGCCTGACCCATGGCCTTGAGGAGGCTGGTGTCGGGGCTGGGCGCGGTAAGCACATTGTTGATCAGGCTGGGCAGTTGGCCGAGCGTAGAGGGCGCGGTCAGCGTGTCGGCGATCGAGGGCGTCGTCGTCGGCAGCGTGACTGGCGAGATCGTCGGCGCGGTGTCCGAGGGACTGTCCTGCCAGTTCCAGAACCTCGTCAGGTCAAGCTTCTCGCCCGACGGGCAGTGACCGAGCACAGCTTCGCCCAGGACGCCCCGCGTGGGCAGGGCGATGATCGACTGGGGCGAAACGAAGCTCTGCTGCTGATAGGCCAAAAGCGACTGCTTGATCTGCACCGGATCGAACGCCGGCGGCTGCTGGTCCGCATCCCCGCCAGCCTTCTGCTGGTTGAGGGCGTCGGTCACGGATTGCGGAATCGAGAAAGGCAGGATCATCGAATTGCCGAAGAATCCCAGCACCTTGTTCTGCACGCAGTCGAGCAGGGGGATCATCTGCGAAGCATCGGAGATTCCGTTTGGCGGCACGCCGATGGTGTATTCATCCAGCAGGATTGCCCGTTCCTCATCGGTCAGCGAGGCCCATATCGCCTTGGAGTAACGGGTGGTGTTGCGGACCACGTGCTGGGCCATCATTTCTATAGTCAGGATCTCGTTGTAGCGTAGCATCGGCGCCAGCTGCAGGGCCGGCACTGGATAGGGGGTCGGCGGCAGGGTGACGCCAAACAGGTTGTCGTTGGCGTAGGTTTCCCCCTTGCCCGTCGGGAGCGGATTTCCCGAGGCGTCGAACTCCTCGATGTTGGCGGTAAACTGGAAGATCATCGGCCCGCCCAGCTCGCGTTCGAGCTGCGAGGGGATCAGATGCACGGTGACCGGCGGTGCGCTCAAAGCGGGACCTTGGGCGGTCAGGAAATCGCCAAGCCAATTGCCCGCCAATCCGCCGAACAGGCCATTGATCTGCTGAAGATTCTGCACCGGAGGGGACGCGAGCGTGTAGTCGATCTGGCGGAAGGCCCGGGTGATCTCGAAGCCAACGATCTGGGTCCTGTCGAGCGTCGGGGGCAGGGCTAGAGCGCCGGTGAACCCTGTCTGCGCGATTCGCAGCAGTCTCAGATAGGCCAGCAGATCGTCCTGGCTCTGAAATTGGTTCTCGGGGAGGGCGAACCCGGCGGGTGGACCGAGCTTGGCCGGACCGACGCGGGTGCCCATCGCGGTCACGGCGTTGATCCAGACATCCTCGCCGGGGATGAAAGTGCCGAGCAGAGTGAACTGGATCACATCCTCCGCCGCTCCGCCGAAGGGCTCGACCGTAGCCGAGGGATCGCCGACGAACTGTCGCAGGGTCGCCAGCCCCTTCTGGAAGCTGCGCGGCAGCGCGGTGGCCAGTACGTCGATGTGCTTGATGATCGCCGCGTAGCGGTTGAGCACTGCCTGGCGTGAGGCCGTGAGTACGTTTGGATCGCCCACGGTGAGCGGCTGCCCCGGGGGCATGAAGCGGACGATCTGCATCGGCACCAGGCAGACGAAGTCGAGATCTTCGACCACGGTGCGCACGTCGTAGAGGCGTTGCACCTCCCAGTACTGCATAGTCAGGGCATGCAGGTGGTTGTGGTTGGTGATCGTCTTGGTAGTGACCTGTTCGCTCTCACTGGAGCTGGCCAGACGCATGCCGGTTCGGGCGGCAGTCCGCCGGGCGCTGGCCTGGTTCTCCGCCGCCGAATGCGTCGTCTGGGCGGCGTTCTCGGCCGCGTCCCTCTGGCCCTGCATCCACGAATTCGAAATGCCGTTGGAATCGGAGCTCCCGCCGCCGCCGGCAGCCACCAGGAAGTTCACTCCCCAGCTCGAGGTGTCGGAGTGCGTCGAGAAGCTGCTCCCGCCGCTCGCGGCCTCATCGAAAGCGGAATTGAAGGTGGCGTTGGTCGAGGTGTCGGCCAGCGCGATCTGCTGCTGCGCCTGGCTCTCTGAAAGCGTTTCGCTTTCGAACACCGAGGCGGTGTCGGTGCGTTCGAACACCGCCACCTGCTGCTGCTCGCCCGGCGCAAGCGGCAGCGAGTAGACCAGATCGCCCAGCGCCAGGCCCTGGAAGGTCCAGCGCTGCGCCAGCCTCAGGACATAGCCTAGACCGAGCGTCGCGGCCATCGGCACCGTCTCGTCGCTGCCGAAGGTTCCGCCGGCCTCCAGGCCCATGATTTGATCGCGAAAACCGTCGACAGCCAGCGGCTGCTCGACGGGAACCCGGTCCGCATAGGATGTCTCGGTGACTGTGCCAAATTGGCCCTGGTACACCGGCAGCGGAATCCGGACATTGCTGAACCGCGTCCAGTGGAAAGTCTGAACGATGCTCAGCTGCGGCGCGACGAGACGAAAGAACACCCCATAAGGAAACCGGTCGATCGACGGCTGGCCATTGTAGATAAGCTGACAGCCTTTGTCCTCGCCCAGGGTGATGGTAGGAACCGCTGCCGCGGGTGGCGGCGGTGTCGGCTGGGCACCGCCCGAGAGACCGCCGGCGATGTTGGCCAAAGAGGCAATGATGCTCTGTGGCATCGGCGCGACCGTCTGCGGCAGCGCGATCACCCCGAGCGCCCCGTTGGAGGCGACCTGGTTGGCCGCCACGGTCACCGAGACGCGTGCGGTCGCGCCCTGCACGGTCAACGGCAGGCCTCCCGCCGGGATCAGCAGGCCCGGCGGCGGTGTGAGCTGGAAGTGACCGGCGCCGTCCGTGAGCGCCCAGACCGGATCGCCCGTGGCGCCTAGGGAGGCTGGGGCCAACTCGACCTGCACCCCAACGGCTGGTCCTCCGCCGGGCTGCTGCACAAGCCCCAGCAACAACGTCGGAAGCGGCTGCTGCTGCAGGATCGCCCCGATGTTGAGCAGGCTGCGATGAACCAGGTCGAAGCCGGTGAAGATCTTGGTCACCGCCGCCGCACGCAATGGCGTTAAAGTTTTCTCCAGCTCTGCGCCCGCTTGGCCGAGAGGATCGACCGACTGCACGATGCGCTGCAGATTGATTGCCGGTGCGGTCGCCACTTCTTTGGGGATGTTTGTCGCGGTGGACGCTGCTGCGCGGGCGGATGACGGAGCTCGTTTCGATGGGGCCACGAGAAAGCCTCCTAATACGTGCACCACAACGCAACAAACGTGCGATGCAGAAGCTAGTTCATATTATGGGCGCTTGGGATACTTCCCGATCGGGCGGATCGAGTAAGCTCTCACTTCTCGGCAGGCTGAACCCCGCCTGGGTTGTTGGGCAGAAATGCTAGCATGACGAACACAACCATGCAACCATAATTTGCGAGCTCAGGTTTATGAAATCAGGGCTCGCGTAGTTTCGGCAGAAAGATCCGGAATTGTCGATATGTACGGCCGGTCCGCTTCACGCTACAGTTCATGGGTAACTCATAATCACACGCGGAGCAAACCTCCGATTGAAAGTTATCATTCACCTAGGACTCACCGTATGTCCGCATCCAGGCGAATGTGCGCTTCGCCAGGCGCCACATCAACGACTGGCTCGCGGAACACAGCTACGAGCCTCGGCCGAGGAATGGGAACGGATCGAGACGCCACTGAACACGCATCAGGGAAAAAGTCCCGACTTCGCGCCGGGGCTCTTTCTATTTGCATGAGCTTGTCTGTTTCACTCCTCGCCTTGCCCGCAGTATAGCGACCACTCCATCTCCTCAGGGTCCTGTGATTCGTAAACCGCCGAAAGCGACGGCTGTCAACACCAGCTTCCTGTCGCGACTGATCCGGAGCAGACGAAGTGATCCTGGATGTCCGCTCAACTCGAACCGCAGGGTACCGGTCTTTAGATCGAAGATCCTCGCCGTGCCGTCCTTTCCAGCCATCAGCATCGACGTGGAGTCCGGTCCGAACACGACGCGATTCGCCTCGCCGGCAGGACCGTGCAGAGCAGTGAGTAGTGAGCCACCGGAGATTTGCCACACCCGGGTGGTGCCGTCAGACGCGGCAGTCGCGAACAGCTTTCGGTCGCGACTGACGTCGATGTCGGTGATTGTTGCTGCCTGCTTGGGCAACTGCATTAAGGCAACCCCTGGGATCGCCTGCCACGTGCGAGCGGATCGATCGAAACTGTCGGTCAGAATGGACGTGCCGTCGGCGCTGAACGCCACGCTGGTCAAGTCTCCGGTATGGCCGCGCATGACGGCGACAGGGAGTCCGGTCTGGACTTCCCACACCCTAGCGGTACCATCCCTGCCCGCCGTCGCGAGGAACTTCCCGCTGGGATCGAAGGCCACGTGATTGACACCCCGTGAATCCGCCGACAGATCGACGACTTTCTCTCCTGTCTTGACGTCCCAGACTTTAGCCGTTCCGTCTCCGCTCGCAGTGGCAACAAAATTACCCGCGGGGTCGAAAACCGCCCCGAACACCGCTGATTTGTGCCGGTCAAAACACGGAGCAATCGACCGGTGCTCGCGTCCCAAAGGCGGGCTGTTCCATCCGCGCTCGCGCTGGCGACCAGCTTGCCATTTGGGCTGAACGCCACCATGTGCACGTCGTCGGTGTGTCCCGACAGGCTCGCGATTACTAAAGCGGTTCCGACATTCCACAGTCGCACGACATGGTCACTATCCGCCGTCACGATCAAGGTCCCGGTTGAGTCCAAGGCAGCCGATGTTGTCGTTGCGGGCCGACAGTCCAAGACTCGGAGCTGTCCGGTCACGGATCCCACAGTCGAGCCGAGTCATCTTTGCTGGTTGTGAGAATGAATTTTCCATCGGAACTGAAGGCGGCACGCTTCACGTGTCCGGCGTTCTTCAACTCAGCTAGCTTCTGTCCTCCCGGAATTCTCGACGCGCGTGCGATGCCGTCGTCATCCACGCTCACCATCAACTTCCCGTCTGGACTGAAATCGACGCTTTCAATCGGATCCTTGTGTCCCTCGATGGTTCCCACCGTTTTGCCAGTCGCCGCCTCCCACAGCCGGACTTGGCCATCCCGAGACCGCCAGTCGCCACCAGCCTTCCGTCCGGACTGTATCGACTCACTGAGTAATACACAGATTGCATGCCCGTCGGCACGCCGCCCACAACGGTACGACCTCGCGACTCAACGAGCGCCCACCGCAGGGCATTGTGTGATTCCGCGGTCGGAGAATGAATGACTGCCTCGACTGCCAGGGCCAGAGAGAAGGATGGATCGGCGTCCGGTGCCGCCACCGAGTGGGCGGCGAGTTCACGCGAGATGGCATCATTCCGTTGTGCAGCTTGGGTTGTTCGACCCAGACCACTGGCACGAATCGGTGTGTGGGGCCGAAACGAAGCTGCGATAAGACATGAAGTCCCACTGCGTCCAACTTGGATTGTTGCCTCGGAGAGCCGCTGTATATGCTCTCGTCGCCATCGTCCCGCTCGCTGCCTATTCTCAGGAAGCGAGCACGTCGGAAGCTCACGGCATTGTCGTCGCCAACATGGATCGGTCGGTCAAACCCGGTGACGACTTCTATCGCTACGCGAACGGCGACTGGATCAAGCGCACCGAAATCCCTCCCGACCGCAGCGAGATTGGAGTCTTCGACTCCCTAATTGATCTGCGCCAAAAGCGTATCGCTGCGCTTATCGAAGAAGCAGGCAAAGCCAACGCGCCTGCTGGTTCCAATACCCGCAAAATTGCCGACCTTTACTACTCCTACATGGACGAGGCCGCCATCGAAACCAAAGGCCTCGCTGCGCTTCGCCCACGACTCGACGCAATTGCTGCCATCCGCGACAAGCACGCACAGTCCAAAAAGGTTCGGCGTATGAAAGCAGCCGCAGTTCAGGGCATCAACATCCGACCGGAGGCTCTCGCCCAAAGCCCGCGCCAGTGCCCCAGGCCCATGCCTAACTCAAAATGACCGAAAGGTGAGGAATAGGAGCACACAAGTCAGCGCGAGCAATCCAAGAAGAAACGCCATTAGCGGGAGAGAAGGATGCAGAAAAAGCAGACAAAAGACGAATGATCCTGCCTTGAAAACTAAGCGCACCCGTCGCTCGCGCTTGGTTTTTCCAAATCCTGTGGGGTAGGTTGCGAACCATGCAACCACAGGCACCGCGAATTGTAGCCAAGCTGGCCACTCTGCAAATTTCGGAATCAACATCGCTGCGGCCGCTGAACCGGATGAGGCTAGATTGGCAGTCATTGCGAAGATGCGACGTAGCGTTTCGCGTCAATCCCCCTTCAACAAAGGTACGAGTGAACGAGGGAGTGGCCCAGATAACTGTTGTAACATCGCGATAACGCTCAAAATCCCACTTTGCGGCTCAAAGCGTGTAATCGGCCTGTTAGCAACAGTTATGATGGTTCGTTGGCTGGCGACAGGCCCGACGTTCCATGATTGTGCAAACCCAATCTTGGCAGAAGGTCACGAGGTTTTACCGTGACATCACGGAGAAGAACTCCTTTTTCCGTCCGATGATGCAACTCGCCGAGCAAATCGCGGCCTCGAAATATGCAAGCGGTCTTTACCCTTGGACTTCAATGCACACTCTCTGCATTAGCCAGACACCGGAGGCCGATTCAGACAAAGAAGTGCTGCGCATCTCGCTCGACCCTCGGGCTGGCGTTTTCGTCTACGACTTTCAGGAGACTGGGTCCACCTTGCAGAAGTACAAGCACTGCATCAGACGGTGTTCGCCGGATGAGGGCTACTCTCGGTTTGAACGATTCGTTCAGCTCAAGAAATGGTTTGTGGATTACAGGCCGGATTCTCAATGAGTGTAAATGCCCTGTTTTCGCCAACTATAATCTCGACGAGTAGCCTATGAGTGTGAAGAAAAGCTCTGTCATAGTAATTTTGGCAGCTCTTGTGGTGTGCATGCTACCGTGGCTCTTTCTAACGCACGGCAATGGTGCTAAGGTCGGCAACCATCCTCTATTTCCTTTTGTGGTCGCGTTCTTTGCCTTGCTGCCGCTCTATCCGCTGTACAGGCTCGTTAAACAATGGCCGCGGTTCCGCGTGGGGATAATTGTCATCGCTGCAAACGCTCTTCTGTGCGTTGTACTCGCATTTCTATATTACGGGCTTGATGTTGAGAACATTTGGATGGACCGAATGTTTGACGGGAGCCAAATCCTATTGCTCGGTGGGTGTCTGCTACTCGTTTGGCAGGCCGTGCGGTATCGTCGGCAATAGCAACCCGCAAGCTAGCCGACAAGTGTAGTTGTTGAAAAATCTCCATTACGCTCAAAATGCCTGCCGGGGGATTTTGAGTGATAAGGCCTTCCATGAGAAGGCCGGTCGGAGTCAAGGGAATTCTGGGTTCATAGCGAGTTTTTTGTTCTTCGTCGGAGAGAAAAAGTTTTCTTCACCGAGTAGCCGCTGTCGCCGTGCTTCCATCCGCACTCTCGAGGAGCGAATCGTTTCGCTCGGTGCATGTGGGGCGTTCTCAATTCAGCCGGTGCTGCCATCTGTTTGGCGACCTCTCGTTGCACTCAAGAGTGGAACGTGGCCCAGGCCATTGACGCAGTCACCGGAACTCGGCTTTGGCTATTGTCTTTTCTCTTCCTGGAACGATTTGGCTTTTGTTTTCGTTTTCTTAAGCGGCTGCCGCCACCGTCACTCGGCTGCTGTTGTGCAACGGTTCATACACTTCTCCGCTCACCCACAGATGATGCAGCAACACCGCCAGCTTTCTTGCCGTGGCCACAATCGCTCGCTTCTTACCGTTTCTTCCACCGCGCTCGGCCAGTTTCAGTCCCCAGCGTCTGAGATCACAGTCGATGCCGAATGGTCCCAAGATATGCTGAGCTCCCTGCACCAGCAGTGTGCGCAGATAGGGATCGCCTTCCTTGCTGATGTGCAGCTGCGGCTCGCTCTCTCCCGATTTCCTGCGTCCCGGTTGCAGTCCCAGATAACCGCCCACGTCGCGGCTCTTGCGGAAGCGATGCGGATCTTCCAGCGTCAGCAGGAACGTCAGC
>DATJYK010000095.1:0-5019 GCA_035578005.1 Terriglobia bacterium | reverse complement strand
GGTCCGGGTGACGGCCAAATGAGGCCCCCCCGGGGGGGATATTAGTGTTCGGAAACGAACCCAAAACCATATGTTATTGACTTCAAGTTATTTACAGCACAAAAATGCGACTTTTCCACAGGTGAGTTCAAAAAACGAACCTAAACGAACCTAAAACGAACCCGAGATTTTGGCAAACGAACCCAAGACGAACGCGAAACGAACCCGAGGCAGGTTGAGGCTTGGGATGCCTAGTGGTGATTTAGCAGGCTGCGAAAAAGTGTCGGGACGGCGTTGAAAGGGCGGGCCTTCAAAGAGGTGGGAAAATTCGTGCTTGGGAGCGTGAGGCGTGGTTTCCCGCCTCCGCGATGACATCGCTGGAGTTAGAAGCTCTCTCCAAAGCGGTCATTCCCGCGAAGGCGGGAATCCATGAGTTTTCGAGTTTTCCCACAGTCTCTGAAGCCCTGCCCTTTAAGACCTAACTGGATGCTGCACAGGAGGTTCTCTTGATTCAATTAAAAGTTAACGGCGTTGATCGTTCCTTTGATGGCGACCCCGAGATGCCGCTGCTGTGGTATCTGCGTGACCAGCTCGGGCTGGTGGGCACCAAGTACGGCTGCGGCGTCGCCCTCTGTGGCGCCTGCACCGTGCACCAGAACGGTGAAGCCATTCGCTCCTGCGTCAGCCCGGTGAAGGCAGCGGCTGGTAAAGAAGTGCTGACGATTGAGGGTCTGGGTGAGAACGGCCTGCATCCGGTGCAGAAGGCGTGGATGGCCCATAACGTCCCGCAATGCGGCTATTGCCAGGCCGGCCAGATCATGCAAGCCGTGGCGCTGCTCAAGTCCAAGCCGCATCCCACCGACCGCGATATCGATGACGTGATGGCGGGCAACATCTGCCGCTGCGGCACCTATCAGCGCATTCGCGCTGCCATCAAATCCGCCGCCGAGGTGAACTCATGAGCCGAATCGAGAATGTAAGCCGACGCGGGTTTCTGCAAGGCGTCGTGTCAGCGGGCGCCTTCGTGCTGGGCGTGCATTTGGCGCCGGAGTCACTGTGGGCAGAAACCACAGGCTCGGCAGACCCGTTGAACGTCACGGCGTTCCATCCAAGCCTCTTCGTGGGCCTCGAGCCGGACGGCACGGTGCTGATGGTGGCCGCACGCTCCGAAATGGGCACCGGCAGCCGCACGTCGTTGCCCATGATCATCGCCGATGAAATGGAGGCGGATTGGGGCCGCGTGCGCATCGTCCAAGCTTTGGGCGATGCCAAGTACGGCGACCAGAGCACAGATGGCTCCCACTCCGTGCGAAGCTTCTTCGGCGTGATGCGCGAGTCCGGCGCCACCGCGCGTACCATGCTGGTGCAGGCGGCAGCCCAGCAGTGGAACGTGCCGGCATCCGAATGCGAAGCAAGCTTGCACACCGTCGTGCACCGCGCCAGCGGTCGGACTGCCGGTTACGGCAGCCTGGCGGCCGCGGCAGCAGCGCTTCCCGTCCCGGCCAAAGAGACGTTAAAGTTCAAGCCGCAGAGCCAATGGCGTTACATCGGCAAGGACGCCAGCAACTATGACCTGGAGAGCATCGTCACGGGCAAGCCGCTCTACGGAATGGACGCGCACGTGGATGGCATGCTCTACGCCGCCATCGAGCATCCGCCGGTGCTCGGCGGCAAGGTTGTGTCTTGCGACGATCGCGAGGCCCTCAAGGTGGCCGGTGTGCGGCAGACGGTGGCCATCGATCCGTTCAAACCCCCACATCACTTCCAGCCGCTCGGCGGAGTGGCGGTGATCGCGGATAGCACCTGGGCGGCGTTCCAGGGCCGCCAGAAGCTGAAGATCACCTGGGACAACGGCCCCAATGCCGCATACGATTCCGACGCCTTTCGCAAGCAACTCGAGGAGACCACGCGTAAGCCTTGCAAGGTGGCCTTAAGCCGGGGTGACGTGGATGCGGAGTTTGCCAAAGGCGGCAAAATTGTGGAGGCGGAATACTACGTCCCGCACCTCGCCCACGCTTCCATGGAGCCGCCCGTGGCGGTTGCCAACTACCGGGATGGGAAGGTGGAGGCTTGGGCCCCCACACAGGATCCGCAGGCAACCCAGGAAACCGTCGGCAGCGTGCTCGGAATCCCCAAGGAAAACGTCACGTGCCACGTGACTTTGCTGGGCGGCGCCTTCGGCCGCAAATCAAAGCCCGATTACATCGCCGAAGCAGCCGTCTTGTCGAAGAAGACCGGACGTCCGGTGAAGGTGGTCTGGACGCGCGAGGACGACATCAAGTTCTGTTACTACCACTCCGTGGCCGCCATGTATATGAAGGCGGCTCTCGGTGCCGACGGCATGCCGACGGCGTGGCTGCAGCGTTCCGCGTTTCCTCCCATCGGCTCCACGTTTGCGCTGAACACGATTTACGGCGACGGCGGCGAGTTGGGTATGGGATGGACCGACATTCCCTTCGCCGTGCCCAACCTGCGCGCGGAAAACGGACCCGCCAACGCGCACGTACGCATCGGATGGTTTCGTTCTGTGGCCAACATCTATCACGGCTTCGCGGTGCAATCCTTCGCCGGCGAGCTGGCGCACGCCGCGGGACGCGATCCGCTGGACTATCTGCTGGCGCTTCTCGGTCCCGACCGCATCATCGCCAAGAACGATCTGCCCAAGGACTACGACAACATGGGCGGCGCTTATGAGGACTATCCCATTGACACCGCGCGGCTGCGGCGCGTCACCGAGAAAGCCGCCGAGCAGGCCGGCTGGGGCAAGCGCAAGCTAGGCCCGGGCGAAGGAATGGGCGTGGCAGTGCACCGCAGCTTCCTCACCTACGTGGCTTCAGTGGTTCAGGTGCAAATGAGCGACAAGGGTAAAGTGCGAATCGGCCGCGTCGATACTGCGGTAGATGCTGGTCTTCTGATCAACCCCGACAACGTGCGCAATCAGTTTGAAGGCGCGGCCGTTTTCGGCACCAGCCTCGCATTGTGCAGCGAAATTACGGCCACCGGCGGGGTGATCAATCAATCTAATTTTCAGGACTACCGCCTCTGCCGCATCAATGAAGTGCCAGCCGAAATCCACGTGCACCTCATCGAGAGCAACGCCCCGCCCGCCGGCGTGGGTGAGCCGGGCGTGCCGCCCTTCGCCCCGGCGCTCTGCAACGCCATCTTCGCAGCCAGCGGCAAACGCATTCGCGAACTGCCCTTGACACGTAGCGGACTAGCCTAGGATGCCCTGCGGTCTCAGGCTGGGAGTGTCTGAAAGCTCATGGATTCCCGCCTGCGCGGGAATGACCGCGTTGAAAATGGGATCGCAAGTCCAACGGCGTCATTCCCGCGCAAGCGGGAATCCATTGTTTTTCACACAGGCCCTGAGAGCCCCAGGGCAGGAACGTGACGCGGTTTCTCATCTCCCACGGCACGCGCTCAAACCGAAATCCTTCTGGATACGATCGTACCAAGCCTCGTCATCGAGCGCGCCCCAGTTGACCCACTCCTCATCGCTCATGGACTTGCGCCAGCCGAGGAATCCCTCCGCGTCGGGTCCGACGGGATAGCGAAGCTGTCCGTTGCCGCTATCGATCACTTCGCGAATTTTTTCGCCGACCACGATGGCGGCACAGGCCGGGTGAGGGAGGCCTCGAACATTCGGGAAAATCGGAGGCTCTGTGGGTAACGGGATTCCCTAGGCGCGGCTTCCACGCGGCGGGCCATCGGCGTATCGATGATGCCGGGCTCGATGATGGCCACACGAATGTTGAAAGGTTTAACCTCCTGAGCCAGAGCCTCACTGATCGCTTCCAGGGCGAACTTCGAAGCGGCGTATGGACCGAGAGGCGAACTCGAGATGCGGCCCGCCACCGAGCTCACGTTCACGATGCAGCCCTTGCGCCGCTCACGCATGCCGGGCAGGAAAGCCTGGATACAACGCAGCGCTCCGAAGTAATTGGTCTCCATGACAGCGCGGAACTCTGCCAGCGGCAACTCTTCAACAGAGCCATTCCGCTCGATGCCGGCGTTGTTCACCAGCGCCTCAACGAATCCTGCCTGAGATCGAACTGCAGCAGCCGTCTTGGCCACAGATTCGTCTGAATCGACGTCCATGGCCAGGATAGAAACAGGCAGTTTCTCCTTAGCGACCGCTTCCCGGAGTGGGGCGGCGTGCTCGAGGTTCCGCATGGTGGCGCTGTAGCTAATCCGATTCCCGAGCTGGTGCCGGTGACCACGGCGGTAGGCATAGCTTTACCTTCCTTTTGTAGCTCAACAACTTAACTTGCCGGGAGATTTTTGGCAAGACCTGGTTGGCTATCCGATCGGCGCCGCGTACGTGCCTCCGTGGCGTTGGTACGCGGCGAGTGTCGAGCGCGAGCCGCAGCCTCGTCCTATAACGATACTTAACGTTGCTGTCTCATAATTGTAATATTTATCGCGCTAATATCGGTTACCCGACACTCACGGGTCAGCTCGGGGAATCGTGACTCAAGATGGCTCGGACTCCCTGGCTGATTTCGGGTTCGGCCCCCGAAGCCGAACTTTCCAAGGAGGCTCGAATGACAGCTACGAACCCAAAGGCAAGAATTCTCAGGCGCGGCGTTCAACAGCTTCTTGTGATCTTGCTGACTGCTTTGGCAAGCTCGCTGGCGGCGCCTGCGCAAACCGGCCCGTACTTCCAGCCGGGCAATTTGGTGGTGAGCCGAAGCGTATACGACAACAATGCCAATACGGTACAGGTGGGCATGGTTTTGCCGCCAAACTGTGCTGTGACGCAAGGCGGATGCAGCGGTCCCGCAACCTATGACGGCACTTATCCCTACGTTTGGAACAACGATCTGGTGGACGGCAGCTTCGGAATAACCTCGGCGATTTTCCTCGACCAGCTCACTCCGGCGGGCGATTTATTGAGATTTACATAATATAGTTCCATTTGCTCAACTTTTGTTGTATGCTCCGAGCATGGGAAACCCAGCAGGAGTTAAACGCGATTTCAAGGCTTTGGAGAGACGGCGCTTGCGGGCCGCCCGTTTGTTGTCGAAAGGATGGAGCCCG
>DATJYK010000094.1:0-25651 GCA_035578005.1 Terriglobia bacterium | reverse complement strand
GTTCCGGACCCAGGTGGCGAGAGCGTGGCAAAGGGCTTTGAACCGGCGCAGTGACCGCGCCCGGATGACCTGGGCGCGATTCGCGACCCTGGTGGCCCGCTGGCTGCCTCGCCCGCGCATCGTCCATCCTTACCCCAGCGTCCGTTTCGCCGTTACGCATCCGAGGTAAGAGCCGTATGAGGTAATTCTTCAAGTACGGATCCGTGCGGGGGGCGTTGGGTAACCAGCGTCCCTACCGCGACCGAACCCAAGCTGGCGAGACAATTGGCAGGATAAGTTATTTAGAATGAATAAAGGCTTTTCGGTGCGGAACGAAACGAACCCAAACGAACCTGGCCCGCTAGCTGAAGCCGCGGGCGCGATCGCTTACGTAGAAGGAGGGCACGCGCGGGAAAAGGTTCTCATCACGTTCCACTAGACGTCTGATCGGAGCGGGATCTGAACAAATGCAGCAAGTTTTGAGGTCGTCGGAGCCCGCAAACACCCCTGAGTGCCTTGGGGTGCGCGAAGTTGGACGGGCAAAATTGGGTTCCTGACAAAGCACCCCCCCCGGGGCCTACCTATGCCCGCTAACGAACCCAAACTTGTATCCTGTTGTTGGAGCGCATGTTAATCAAGATTCGGTGGCCTTTTCCCCAAACGAGTTAAAAAAACGAACCCAAAACGCTAAACCGCTGGTTCAAAGATGGATAATGGTCAAAAAGGGGGTTGAATTAGCGTTCGAAAACGAACCTAAACGAACCCGAGTTTTGGGGGAGGAAACGCGCAAAATCAGGAAACGAACCCAACGAACCCAAAAAACGAACCCGAGCTTCGCAGGTGGTTGGGCGTGGGCTCGTTGGTTCGAGGTCGAAGACTTCGCTAAATGGTGAGGCGCTGCCCCGCTGGCGCGACCGGATAGGGGAGCACGCAGATGTCCGTTCGCGAGCCTTCCCAGCTTTTCGTTGCGCTCAAACCTCTCAACACTGAGAGGAACCAGGGCTTGAGGACGTGCCCTTCGTCGAACGATTTGTTACAGCTCGTGCCCTGCCATCGGTAACGAGCAAGGAGGTTCCGATCTGTGAAGATCACAGAAATACGCACCCGAGTGGTGGAGTGGAAGCAAGAGACGGTACCGCCGCAGCCACACTTTTGCACCAACCCCGTCGATCTCCTCCAGCTTCCTGCCGATTCCATGGGGACGTTCCGCTTTCATAGCTGGTTGATTGTCGAAGTCGCGTCAGACTCGGGCGAAGTTGGCATCGGTAACGCGGCGTTGGCCCCGCGGGTGGCCAAGCAGATCATTGACATTTACCTGAAGCCGATTCTGCTGGGCAAGAACCCCTTCGATTATGAATTCCTCTGGCAGCACATGTATCGCAGCACCATCGCCTTCGGCCGTAAAGGCGTCGGCATGGCGGCCATCAGTGCGGTGGACATCGCCCTTTGGGACCTGATGGGAAAGATCGTGAAGCAGCCGGTATTCCGGCTGCTGGGCGGAAAAACGAAGCCCAAGATTCCCGTGTATGCCAGCCGGCTTTACAGCCAGCCGCTCGAAGTGATGGCCAGCGAGGCGCGGCGTTACAAGGAACAGGGATTCCGCGCCATGAAGCTGAGATTCGGTTGGGTGCCGGTGGACGGCGCCGAGGGTATCGAGCGCAACCTGGAACTTGTTCGTACGGTGCGCGAGGTCATCGGTGACGGCATTGACCTGATGGCCGATGCCTATATGGGGTGGACGCTCGAATACGCGCGGCGCATGGTCCGGCTCCTCGAGCCTTTCAACCTCCGCTGGCTCGAAGAGCCGGTGATCCCGGACGACATCGCCGGATACGCGGAGCTAAAGGCCATGCATCGCGTGCCGATTTCAGGTGGAGAACACGAGTTCACCCAGTACGGCTTCCGCGAAATCCTGGACGCGCGGGCGCTCGATATCATTCAGTTCGACACGAACCGGGTGGGCGGCATCACGCAGGCGCGCAAGGTCTCTGCGATGGCTGAGGCTTACGAAGTGCCTGTGATTCCTCATGCCGGACAGATGCACAACTATCACATCGTGATGGCAAGTTTGAACTCGCCCATCGCGGAGTTCTTCCCGCCGGTGGACGTGGAAGTCGGCAACGAACTTTTCTGGTACATCTTCAAAGGCGAGCCCACACCCAGCGACGGCTACATTGAGCTCGACGAGAACAAACCAGGCCTCGGCCTCACCATCGATGAAGAGAGTTTGAAGCGGTTTGAGGTGATCGAATAGAGTGGCCGGCAAAAAAGTCTGTGTTAAAACTCGTGGATTCCCGCCTGCGCGGGAATGACGACGTGGGAGTAAGGCGCGTGAGTACAGCGATGTCTCCGCCGGGTAACGAAGGCCCACGCCGGGCAGGTACCAAATTCGAGTTTTGACACAGGCTCGAAGGTCCTGCGCGCTTTGGCTAGGCTACATCGCTGAATAGCCTCCATCCACCATCAAGGTCGCGCCGGTAATGTAAGAGGCTTCGTCAGAAACCAGAAACCGAATGGCATGGGCGACTTCCCGAGGCTGGCCGATTCTGCCAAGAAAGGTCTTGGCGCCCTCGGTTCGATTGAACTCCTCAACCGTCGAACCGATCTTCGTGATGTGGTTCATGGAGGCGGCTGTCAGGATCGTTCCCGGGCAAACCGCATTCACCCGTATGCCAGCAGGTCCCAAGTCCATCGCCATGTTGCGCGTCATCTGCACCAGGGCCGCTTTGGTGGCACTGTAGACAAAAAAGTCGGGCTGGGCGCAAAAAGCCGAAATCGAACCCAGCATCACAATCGCGCCGCCCGTCTTCTTCATCGCTTCTACCGCGGGAGCGGTCACCATCGCAGTTCCAATCACGTTGACGCCCAGCGAACGCTGCCAGTCCTCGACCGTCGCAGCAAAGCCTTTGAGAACGAATGCAGCGGCGTTATTCACCAGAATGTTCAGTCCGCCAAAAGCCGCGAGCGCTTCCTCAGTGATCTTCTTGGCGTCGTCCGGCCGCGAAATGTCGGCAGCCACAAACCGCGCCGTTCCGCCGCGCTTGCGGATGTTTTCAGCCGTGGCCTCGCCGTTCTTTCCGTCAATGTCGGCCAGCACTACCTTGGCGCCGTCTTCGGCGAGAACCTCCGCCGTGGCTTGGCCAATTCCGGAACTCGCACCCGTCACGATAGCAACCTTATTTTGAAGCGGCATGAAACTCCTCCTGACGACAGAATCGGGTGAAATTGTCCTGAACAGTAAATCATTGGGCGCTCATCGAAACAACACTAATTTTGCCGATTGCTCGAAGCGGATTCGGCGCCAAGAAACTGGGAAACACGGAGGGCCGCTTTGCTGGCGTCTATGATGCGTGCGGCCGCAGGCCACGCTGGGAGGTGATAGAGTTTAGGGCGAGCACTGTGATGTCGCGAAGTAGGCAGAGGAGCAACCATGAGCCACGGTATTGATCGGCGGAACTTTTTGAAATCCTCAGGAGCGGCAGCAGTCACTTCGCTGTCGCTAGGAGCGGCGGAGGCCATGTCCGCGCCACAGTCGGCGGACCTCTCAAAGAACCCTCGCCTCTTCATCGGCTGCTGTGCCTATTCGTTTCGCAAATACCTTCAGGCCGGCAAGATGAGCATGGAGGATTTCATTCGCAAGGGCGTTGAGCTCAAGTGCGACGGTGTGGACATGACGGCCTACTGGTGGAAGTCCACCGATCCTGCGTACCTGGTGAGCCTTCGTCACCTGGCTTTTAAATCGGGAATGCCGTTTTCAGGCGCCGCTTGCGGCTCGAGCATGGTGCAAGCCGACGCGGCGAAACGCGCCCAGGTTCTGGAAGAGATCAAGAAATGGGTGGATGCGACGGACCTGCTGGGCGCCTCGCATTTGCGAATCTTCGCGGGCGCGTTGCCGCCGGGCGCCACCGTCAGCCAGGGACTCGATTGGTGCGTGGAGATCATGAAACCGGCCTGCGATTACGCGGGTAAGAGAGGGATCACGCTGGGTGTGGAAGATCACGACGGCGTCACTCAAAGCGCCGACGTCTGCCTCGAGCTCATGCACCGCGTCGATTCACCTTACGCCGGAATTAATCTCGATATCTCGAACTTCGTTGCGACGTCCGACGAAGATCAGTACCGCCAGATCGAAGCATGTATTCCTTACGCCACTCACACTCACATTCGTGACCGCTTCGGTGACAGCGGTCATCCCATCGACCTCGAGCGCGTCTGGCAGCTCTTTGCGGCAGGTGGATTCAAAGGCTACATGTCTGTTGAGTATGAAGGCGAGGAAGACGCCATGACTGGCGTCCCCAAGTTGCTCGACCGGATGAGGGCTTTCTCGAAGAAGTACTCGACGGTGTGACTGCGAGTAGCGAGTACTACGTTGCAGGCTTCTTGCCCGTGCAGCAGATCCAACCGCGCTTAGGGTCGGTCGAGACTTGGACATCCTGAAGCCCGGCTGCTTCAAGAAGTCTGCGGTGGCCGTCAGGGGTAAGCAAGGTCATGCCGCTGATGGAGGCGTACTTTTCGCAAAGTTTGGCGGTGGTCGTGTTGGCCCCGGCATAAACCTCAGCAATGAGGAGGAATGTGCCGCCGGGCGACAGGACGCGCACAACTTCGCACATATCGTGGGCGAGGTCGGGCCAGAAAAAGTGAGTCTCGACGGCGGTGACGAGATCGAATGTGCCAGTGGCGTAAGGCAGTTGGGAGACGGAGCCCTCGCGGATTTCGACGCGCCCGGCCCGGATGGCTGCCGCGTTGAGTTCGCTGGCCACGGTGACGCTTGCCGAGGAGTGGTCGAGGCCGTGGACTTTGGCGCCGGGAGCCTTGGCAGCGAGTTTGGATATCGTGCGTCCACCGCCGCAGCCTACGTCGAGGATGGCAGACTGCCCGCCAATCGCTGCGAAGCTAAGCCCCCAATCGGTGAGGCGCGAGTGGCGGGAATTCATGTTACGCAGAATGATGCGGCCGAGCCAGCCCTTGGGCTTGCGGCATTGACCGGAATGAGTGGACACAGCGGGCATCGGGTCTTGGCATTAAGTCTTGGGGGAGTCGTGGGCTCGCCCGAGCCGATGGTCGGCACTACCAGGGTACGGAGTAAATCTTTTTCTGGACGACCTCACGAACTCGACCTTAATTTCCGGTATGCCGCCAGGCAGCGTTGCGCGGTTTCGAGTTCGGGATAGTCGCTGCCTTCTTGTTCGATCAAATAGTACTCTGCGCCTCCGACGCTTTCGGCAGCAGCCAATAGCTGCTTCCACGGTGCGATGCCTTCGCCGAACAGCACGCGATAGCCTTTCTGAGGAGACCAATCCTTGAGGTGCATCGAACGGAT
Source organism: Terriglobia bacterium (assembly GCA_035578005.1). GTDB lineage: Bacteria > Acidobacteriota > Terriglobia > UBA7540 > UBA7540 > Gp13-AA77. The sequence goes on along the minus strand of DATJYK010000094.1, from coordinate 20,352 downwards.
GCGTCCCGGATTCTTGTTGACCCACCCGACCGGATCGCTGCCAGCTTCCAGGCAAGTGCCCACATCCAGTTGCAGCATGATGCTCGGGTCCGTATTCGCCGCCAGGATTTCGATGGGCTTCTGGCCATCCACCGGTCGCCACTCTGCGTCATGGTTGTGATAGCCGGCGTGAAGCCCATGGCCCTTGAAGCTGTCGTTGGCCTTGTTCAACGTCTCCGCAACCCGTTTCCAGCCGTCAACGCCGCTCACTTCGCCGGGGTGCGCCAGCACCACGTAATGCGTGCCCAACGCCTGGTTCAGCTCAGTGGCTTTGCCGATGCCATCGGGCGTGAATGACTTCATGTCGTTGTGGGTGGAGTAGCAGCGGACGCCGAGACCATCGAGTTGCTTGCGCACTTGGGCGGCGTAGTCCGCCGTCCAAGCGTAATAAGGCGCAAAGAACTCGACGCATTGGTAACCCATCTTGGCAACCGCATCGACAGTTCCGCTGAGATTTTTCTGGAGCTCATGACGCACTGAATACAGCTCAAGCCCGATGGGAATATTGGTCTCGACCGCGCGTGCCGCGAGCGGCGCCGCGGCCATCAAAGCTAGGAACGAACGTCTTGAAAAAGTATGGGTTTCTCTCATAGCCCAGTTACCATATCACAGAATGCACAAAGCTCTTTGGAGTACGCAGCAAGTCGGCGCCCAGAGTTACCCAGACTGCATGGTCAGGCTTGGGGCTCCTGTTTAGTTTAGAATCGTAAGGAAACGGAGGCCTCATGTTCCCTTTTCGTGGCGTCGACTATCTGGAATTTGACGGGTTGCTTTCCGACGAGGAGAAGCTGGTGCGGCAAACGGTGCGCGAATTTGTGGATCGCGAGGTGCTGCCTCACATCGAGGAGTGGAATCGCGAGGCCAAGTTCCCCAAGCAACTGGTGCCGCTCATGGCCGAGCTCGGCTTCTTCGGCGCCAATTTGCAGGGTTACGGCTGCGCGGAAATGTCGAACGTGCAGTACGGCCTCATCATGCAGGAGCTGGAGCGGGGCGATAGCGGCTTGCGCAGCTTCGTCTCCGTGCAAGGGGCCTTGGTGATGTATCCCATCCGCGAATACGGATCGGAGGAGCAGCGCCAGCGCTGGCTTCCGCTGATGCAGCAGGGCAAAGCCATCGGCTGCTTCGGCCTTACAGAACCCGACTTCGGCTCCAATCCTGCCGGCATGCGGACGCGCGCCCGGAAGGACGGTGACATTTACGTCCTCAACGGCGAAAAGGCGTGGATTACCTCGGGCACCATTGCCGATGTCGCCCTAGTGTGGGCGCGCGCCGAAGACGGCATTCGCGGCTTCCTAGTGGAAAAGGGCACGCCGGGCTTCACCTCGAAGGATATCAAGGGCAAGTGGTCCCTGCGCGCGTCGGTGACCAGTACCCTGGCCCTTCAGGACGTGCGCGTGCCGGCCGCTAGCATGCTGCCGGGCGTCAAGGGACTGAAGGGGCCGCTCTCGTGCCTCACTCAGGCGCGCTACGGCATTGGTTGGGGAGCCATCGGCGCGGCCATGGCCTGCTATAACGAAGCTCTCGAATACGCCAAGGCCCGCAAACAGTTTGACGAAAAGCCCATCGCTTCACATCAGATGATTCAGGCTAAGTTCGCCGACATGATCACCGAGATCACCAAGGCGCAGTTGCTCGCGTTGCAGGTTGGCCGCCTGAAAGACCAGGGACGCGCCGAGCCTGCGCACGTTTCCATGCTCAAACGCAACAACGTGAAGGTCGCCCTTGACATCGCCCGCTCCGGCCGCGACATTCTGGGCGCCAACGGAGTGGCCGATGAGTACCCTATCTTCCGACACATGTGCAACCTTGAGTCCGTCTTCACCTACGAAGGCACGCACAACATCCACACGCTGGTGATCGGGGAAAGGGTCACGGGCATCGCTGCCTACAAGTGAATTCGCGGCCTGCGCCCGTCGAGGCTGTGGAAAACCTGGCTGAGACAGTGCCTAAGGGCCTAACTACCCACTGCCGCCGGCGAGTTTTCCACCGTGGAAGTGGATTTCCTGTGCAAAAGAGGTGGATACGTCGCTCGGGGCGTTGAAAAAAGATGGTTGAGAGCACTTTGCCCAATATTACAGCGCTCGCACCAGCATCAGGGTCTGGTCGTCGCGTGGCGGCTGGCCGCGCTCGAATTGTTCGATTTCGGAAAAGACGCGGTCCATCACCTGCGCCAACGGACGGCGGGCGTTGCGGCTGAACAGATGCTCCAGGCGCCGCATCCCAAACTCCGCCTCGGAGGCCGCGGCCTCCACCAGGCCGTCGGAGAACATGGCCAGAAAGTCACCCTTTTCCAGGTGAACGGAAGTCTCCTGGTAGTCGGTGTTCTCAAGCAGTCCCAGCGGAACACCCTCGGCGCGAATGGAGTGGCTGCGTCCCCGCCGCACCAGAACGGGCAGCGGCATTCCCGAGTTGGCAAGCGTGAGCCGGCGGGTTTTCACATCCCAAATGGCGTAGGTCAGGGTGATGAAGTGCCCGTCAATCTTGCGCTCCAGCAGCATCTGGTTCAGCCGGCGCAGCATCTCGGGCGGATCCAGGTGACGGGAGGCGAGGCTGCGCAGGATGCCGCTCACCATCGCTCCGTAGAGCGCCGCGGGCGAACCCTTGCCGCTGACGTCGCCGATCACCAGCACGTGCCGGTCCTTGCCGTAGTTCAGGAAGTCGTACAGGTCGCCTCCCAACTCACGGGCCGGCTCAAAGCGCGCCAGCACCTCGAGACCCGGGATGGAAGGCGACGGTCCCGGCATCAAGTGGAGCTGAATCTCCCGGGCGCGCTCCAAGTCGCGCTCCATCAAGGCCTCACTACGCACCACGCGCTCGTAGAGCCGCGCATTCTCAATGGCCACCGCAATCTGCGGAGCCAGCGTGGAAAAGATGCGCACGTGCTCCTCGTTGAAGTAGCCGAGGCGCGGGCTCTCGAGGTCCACCACGCCGATCACGCGGTCGCGAAAGATCAGCGGCACGGCCATCTCAGAGCGGGTCTCGGGATTGGTGGCAATGTAGCGAGAGTCTTTGCGAACATCGGGCACCACCACGGTCTGGCGGGCGGCGCCCGCGGCGCCCACAATCCCCTGGCCGAACGGCACCGACGACTTCTCCGGGATTCGTTCATCCTCCTTAACGGAGATCACGGTGTGGTACGTCCGGGTGCGGTCGTCAGCCAACAGAATGCCGAAGCGCTGATAGTTGATGAGGCGTTTGGTAAGTTGCCCGATCTTCCGCAGCAGCTCGTTCAGCACCAGCACCGAGCTCAAGTCGCGGCTGATCTCGTTCAGCAAGTGCAGCGTGCGCGCCTGGCGGACGGATCGCCGGTAGAGCCGTGCATTCTCAATGGCCGTGGCAATGCGTCCTCCGAGCAACTCCAGCAGGCTCTGGTGGCGTTCGGTGAAAAAATCAGCCCAAGGCGCCTCCAGATCGATGACGCCCATCACTTTCCCTTTAACGATGAGCGGCACCGCCAGTTCGGAGCGGATCGCGGGAAGCGACGGGATGTAGGCCGGATCCTGGCGGACGTCGTTCACCAGCACGGAGTGGCGTGTGGCCGCAGCCCGTCCCACAACGCCCTCGCCCACCTTAATGCGCAGGGTTCGCACCGCTTCCAGCGGGTGTCCGATGTTGAAGCGGACGCTCAACTCCTGCGTCTTCTCATTGAGCAGCAGAATGGCGAACACTTCGTAATCCACGGCGCGCTTCACGAGCTCGGCCACGCGGGCCAGAAGCTCGTCGAGATCGAGCGTGGAGTTGAGCTTCTCGCTGGCTTCGAGCAGCAGAGTCAAAAGCTCGGTGGCTTCCAAAGGACGGGGTGGGGTTGGAGAGGCTTCGGCCATGGGTGCTCAGGGTTTAATGGACGACGGCAGCAAGGCGATGACCGGCCGGCGACCTCGCCGATTCCGGCGGCTGCCCAGCTCTTGCGGGCGCCACTCTCGCACGGCCAAAACGTCGTCAACCAGCGTGTTTGCGATCTTCTGGTCGGCGTCTGCTGAAGTATTGTACCATGCCGTGCGGCAGCACTCCGAGGCTAACGATGAAAGCCAAAGCTTGCACGAACCGTTCGCTCTTTGCGTGGACAATGCGGGATGCCAGGCCTCGCTGATCCCTGGCAAGGTCTATCGTGTTATCCCCGTGTTATCCCTGACCCCAGAGCGGCCAGGGATGATCTGGTAAGAATCATCGATGAGAGCCGTGAGGATTACCTCTACCCTAAGAGCCATTTTGTGTTTGTGGATTTTCCGCCCGCCGTCAAGAAACGTCTGATCGCCATCGAGAGCGCTGCCTGAGGAACGGCGCCCGCTTGAACGTCCGTGTTGCGGGATTACGTAGTGTGCTCATTCGGCCTGGGAGCGCGGGCGTCTCGCCCGCTTTCAGCTTGCGCCGCCGGCCCCTGACAGCGTTAGCGGAGGCTGCGATCAACAGCGGGCGAGACGCCCGCGCTCCCCAGGCCGATTAGGATGCTACCCGATTACAAGCTCACCTGGCGTTCCCGTATAATGTGGGTCACCGCGGATTGCGGGCGCCGGGGAATGCTTCGTGGCGGGTACAACCGTTTCTCATTATCGAATTGGAGAAAAGCTGGGCGGCGGCGGCATGGGTGTGGTGTACGAAGCCGAGGACGTGCGACTCGGCCGCCGCGTGGCCCTCAAGTTTCTGCCCGACGAGCTGGCGTGTGATCCGGTGGCGCGCGAGCGCTTCCAGCGCGAGGCGCGCACAGCTTCCGCGCTGAACCATCCCAACATCTGCACTATTTACGACATCGGTAAGGACGAGGGCCGCCCATTCCTGGTGATGGAGCGGCTGGAAGGGACGACACTGAAGCATCGTATGGCGGGGGCGCCCCTGCCGGTGGATCAGATCTTGGACCTCGCGATTCAGATCGCCGACGGCCTGGAGGCGGCGCACGCGGCCGGCATCATCCATCGCGACATCAAGCCGGCGAACATTTTCCTGACGAACCGCGGGCGGGCGAAGATCTTGGACTTCGGTTTGGCGAAGGTGGCTGGGAGCGCGGGCGTCTCGCCCGCAGGTGTTGGGCAGCGCGGCCTCGCTCAAGCGGGCGGGACGCCCGCGCTCCCAGGCCAGGACACGCCGACAGTCTCCATCGACCCGGAACATCTCACCAGCCCGGGAAGCATGCTGGGCACCGTGGCCTACATGAGCCCCGAGCAGGCGCGAGGCCAGGAGCTGGATGCGCGCACCGACCTGTTCAGCTTCGGAACCGTCCTCTATGAGATGGCGACGGGTAAGTTGCCATTCAGCGGCGCTACCAACGCGGTGATTTTCGATTGGATTCTGAACCGGGCTGCGGTTCAGCCCGCCCGAGTGAATCCCGACCTGCCACCGAAGCTGGATGAGATCATCTGCCGGCTACTGGAGAAGGACCGCGACTTGCGCTATCAGTCCGCCGCCGACCTTCGCTCGGAGCTGAACCGTTTGAAACGCGACACGGATTCCACGTGGCATGGCCATCTTGGCCATGCGGCGAACGTGCAAGCTCCAGGCGCCGTTTCGGAGAGCGCCGTGCACGGGCAGGATGCCCGTGCCACGTGGCCTGGCGCCGCAGCGGCAAGCCGGAAGAAGCTCGCGGTCGTCATTTCGGGCGCGGCCATCCTGATCGCGGCGCTGGCGGCGGCAGTGCTCTACCGGCGCGCGCATCGAGCCGAACGCCTCACCGACAAAGACACCATCGTGATTGGCGATTTTGCGAACAGCACCGGCGATGGGGTATTCGATGGAACGCTGAAAACCGCGCTCACGGTGGCGCTCGACCAGTCTCCGTTTCTCGACGCGCTCTCTGACAACAAAGTAGCGACGACGCTGAAACTGATGATGCGCCCTGCCGGCACGAGGCTCGCGCCCGACGTGGCTCGGGAGCTTTGCCAGCGCGCGGGCAGCAAGGCCTATATTGCGGGCTCGATTGACGCCATGGGCAGCCAGTATGTGCTGGGCCTGAAGGCAGTGAATTGCTCGACGGGCGACACTCTGGCCGAGGTGCAGGCGGCGGCAAATGGCAAGGAAAAGGTGCTCGATGCCTTGGGCGAGGCGGCGGCGAAGCTGCGCCGGCAATTGGGCGAGTCACTGCCAACGGTCAAGAAGTACGATGTTCCCCTGGCGGAAGCCACCACTTCTTCGCTCGAAGCGCTGCAGGCGTATAGCTTGGGCGGAAAGGCCGCCCACGAGAAGGGTACCGAGGCGGCTCTGCTTCACTACCAACGCGCCATTCAACTCGACCCGAACTTTGCCATGGGGTATCGAGCGGTGGGCAATGATTACTTCTCTCTGGGTGAACTCGGTCGCGCCAGCGAGTACCACGCCAAGGCCTTCGAGTTGCGCGATCACGCCAGCGAGCGAGAGAAGCTGCTCATCACGGCCGACTACTATCGCAATGTTACTGGCGAACTTGAGCAAGCTGCGCGGACTTATCAGGAGCTGATTGACAATTACTCGCGAGACAAAGAGGCATATTTCGCTTTAGGCGTTGTTTATTCCGCACAGGGGCAGTACGAGAAGGCGACCAAGGAGCTGCGCCAGGCGCAGCATCTCGCCCCCGACGTCACGTTTTCTGAGAGCCTCGCTAACTGCCTGATTGCCTTGCAGCGCTTTGATGAAGCCCGGCAGACCATTGAGGAGGAACAAGCGCAAAAGCTGGACAATTTCCCACTTCATAATGCGCTGTATGCGCTTGCCTTTCTCGCTGCGGATTCACAGGCGATGGCGGAACAGCAGCAATGGTTCGCGGACGAGCCCGAGGTTGAGAACTTCGGACTTTCGCTCGCCGCCGATACCGAGGCATACGCCGGCCATCTGGGCAAAGCGCGCGAGCTCACCAAGCGGTCTGTAGATTCTGCCATGAGCGCTGACAGCAAGGAGAACGGGGCAATCTATTGGGAAAACGCTGCCCTGCGTGAAGCCGCCTTCGGCAACTTGGCGGAAGCGCGACAGGCAGCGGCTGCAGGACTGACGCTGGCTCCGGCTAGCCAGGCCGTCGGGGTGGAAGCCGCGCTCGCTTACGCCATGACCGGGGACGCGGCGCGAAGCGAATCCTTGGCGCAGGGCCTGAACAAGCGCTATCCGCTCGAAACCCAGATGCAGTCGCTTTGGCTACCCGCCATTCAGGGGCAATTGGCGCTGAAACGAAGGAACCCGGCTGCGGCGATTAACATTCTGCAGGTTGCGTTGCCGCCTGTCGAATACGGGGATATCGCGTTCGCCAACAATGTGTCTTGCCTCTATCCCACCTATATTCGTGGCCAGGCGTATCTGGCGTCTGGACAGGGCACAGCCGCCGCCGGTGAATTCCAGAAGATTCTCGATCATAGCGGCATCGTCTGGAATTGCTGGACGGGAGCGCTGGCGCACTTGGGCGTGGCTCGCGCCAACTCCGTACTGTCGAAAACGTCGCAGGGCGCGGATGCCGATGCCGCCCGCGTCCGCGCGCTCGCCGCCTACAAGGATTTTTTCGCCCTCTGGAAAGAGGCCGGCCCCGATATCCCGATTCACCAGCAGGCCAAGGCCGAGTACGCCAAATTGCTGTAGCGGGCCTGGACAGCAAGCGTAGCGCGGACCAGATTTGTAGGTCCGCGGCTTTTGTTCGCGCAGGCCAGGAAATACCGCGGACCCACAAATCAGGTCCGCGCTACGCTTGCTCCGTGAACTCCGTGTTGAGACGCTTTCAGCCACAGAGGTCGCCGAGAACCCACTTTGGTTGCGCTCCAAGGCGGGTTGGTGTCATTTGATCGCTCCCGGACGCAGTCATTCCCGCGCAGGCGGGAATCCATTTTTTGACGCCGTATTTTTCCAAGGACTTGTCCAATGGATTCCCGCCTGCGCGGGAATGACTGCGTCCCAAGGGGGCTCGCCCCAGCAAATGACACCTGTACCCAAAGGCGGCGTCGTGTTCCTGGGCCTGTGCGGTCGATTTTCTTCACGGCCTGCCCTAATGTAGCCTACTATGAGTGCCTATATTTGGCATTAAACAGGCTATTGACACGGCGTTAGCCGCATGATAGACTTTCACTTTGCCGGGAGGCCGTGACCTGTGTTAGGGATCTCTTTCCGGCGGGTGTCAGGGAAATCGGCATGGCACAAAAAAGAAAAATTTTAAAAAATTTTGACCTATCCTGGAATGTTATTGATAATAAAGGACCGAAAATGAGAAAAATGGGACGAATGAGAATACCCTGGAATGTGCATGAAAACAAGTAACTTAGCCAAAGCCATCCTGGAATGTTATTGATAAATAATACAGTTAGCCTATTTTCGGGCTCGCGTTTCTAGGTCTGATTTAACTCGTGAGGCCCGGCATGCCTTCCCCGAGGTCGTCCATGTGCAGAACTCATTCGCTTGGCAAGCTCGTCCTGGCCGTCATTTTGTTCTGCCCGATTCTGACCTTTGCGGCCGACCTCAACGGCGACTGGATCGCCACGGCTCCCAGGCCCGAAGGCGGCCAGTCCCAGCTAATGCTGCGGCTCAAGCAAGACGGTCCACGCTTCACCGGAATTCTCTCGTTTCCATCGAGGGACCTTGCCATCGAGGATGGCCAGGTCTCGGGGAACGACTTCTCATTTTCTGTGCAGGCTATGTTCGGCGACAACGCGCGGACCCTGCGTTACGCCGGCAGCGTTACCGGCGCCGTAATGACGCTGACTGCGTCCCAACCGAACGGAGGCACCCGGACTTTCACTGGCCGGCATGCAACGGCGGCGGAATCGGCGGCCAACTGGCCCGAACGCATTCCTCCGCCCGCCTTACACGCCGTGCCGGATAACGGTCTGGCGCGCACACCACCGATGGGTTGGAACAGTTGGAATCACTTTCACGGCCAGGTGGATGACAAGACCATTCGAGAAACGGCCGACGCCATGGTGGCTAACGGCATGAAGGCTGCCGGGTACCTCTACGTGAACATCGACGACACCTGGCAAGGCACGCGTGACGCGCAGGGCAACATTCAGGCCAACTCGAAATTTCCCGACATGAAGGCCCTGGCGGACTACGTGCACAGCAAAGGGTTGAAGATCGGCATTTATTCTGGGCCGGGGACGAAGACTTGCGCCGGCTTCGAAGGCAGCTACGGCCATGAAGAGCAGGACGCGCGCACCTACGCGGCCTGGGGCATCGATTACCTGAAGTACGACTGGTGCAGCGCCGGCAAGATTTACCAGGATTCTGACATGCAGGCGGTGTACCAGAAAATGGGCGACGCCTTGCGCGCTACCGGCCGGCCCATTGTTTACAGCCTGTGTCAGTACGGCCGCGACGAAGTGTGGAAATGGGGGCCGGAAGTGAGCGGCAACCTCTGGCGCACTACGGGAGATATTTCCGACAACTGGAAGTCGATGATCGGGATTGCTGCCAAGCAGGAGGGCCTGGAAGCCTGGGCGAAGCCCGGGCACTGGAACGATCCCGACATGTTGGAAGTGGGCAACGGCGGCATGACAGACACCGAATACCGCACCCACTTTACGATATGGAGCATTTTGGGCGCGCCGCTGCTGGCCGGAAACGACCTGCGCAGCGTCAATCGCGCCACGCTCGATATCCTGGAGAACCCCGAGGTGATCGCCGTCGATCAGGACTCGCTCGGCCGCCAAGGGCACCGCATTTCGCAGAACGGCGAGGCGATGGTCTGGGCTAGGAAACTAGCTGACGGTGGCCAGGCGGTGGCCCTGATCAACGAAGCAGACAAGGCCGCCAAGGTGAGCGTGAGTTGGTCCCAGCTAGGCCTGAGCGCCTCGCCTTCCGTACGCGACCTGTGGACTCACACGGACCGCGGCCACATTGCAGACGGCTTCTCGAGCGAAGTTCCTTCGCACGGCGTGGTGCTGATAAAGGTGAAATGAGGGAGTGGGGAGCGGCGATAGGGAGTCGGGAGCAGCGAGTAGCGAATCGGGAGTAGGGAGTAGGGACATGGACGAAAATGAAAAGAGACTCGTTCGCAGGAAGTAGTGGACGCCGCGGCAGGCGAAAGCTGATTTATGTAAAGTCAGCTTCAGAAATACCGGAGTTTAGATCTGCCGATGAAATCGCGCGCTGGTACCAAACTCACAGCACACTGCTGATTCAGGACCAGCTCGAAACACTGCCCGCGGCCATCGGCGGAAAGTTGCGTACGCGAGTAGAGACGCGCCATGCCAAGGGAAAGAAGACACACAAGAGTTCTCGCTTCTGACTTCTGACTTCTGGCTTCTGACTCCTGGCTTCTGCTTCTCGCCGTTTGACTCCCTCGCGACTCGATTCTAGAATTTAGTTGAGTGCTCTCCGATGGAAGGAAGAAAACCCCAGCAACGCAGCGGTGAACCGCCGCTTCCTCCGTGGGCGCGCAGCCGCCGGGTTTTCGGCCAGTTTGTATTCGGCGTGCTGGTGCTGCTTTCGGCCGCGAGCGGCGTGCTGGCGGGTCTGGTCTTCGTTTACTCGACGAACCTTCCCAAAGTGGCGGAGCTGGAGAACTACCGGCCCGACGTCATGACTGAGCTTTACGCTTCAGACGGCTCGCCGATCGCGAGCTTCGCCCTCGAGCATCGCGTGATCGTGAGCTATGACCAGATCCCTCCCGTGATGCGCGACGCGATTCTTTCCATTGAGGACCGGCATTTTGAGAGTCACGTGGGTGTGGACGTGATTCGCATCGTGCGCGCGGCCGCCACCGATCTGCTGGAATGGCACAAGGAGCAAGGCGCCAGCACGTTGACGCAGCAGCTCAGCCGCCGCCTTTTTCTGACTTCCGAAAAGAACTGGAAACGCAAGATTGAAGAAGCCCTGCTGGCCATTCAGATTGAGCGTTACTTTACGAAGCAGCAGATCTTCCGCATGTACGTAAACCAGATGGAGCTGGGATACGGCAATTTTGGGTTTGAGGCGGCGTCGGAGTTCTTTTTTGGCAAGCACATGACGGATCTGACGCTGCCCGAGGCGGCCACCCTGGCGGGACTGCCTCGCAACCCGAACATCTACTCGCCCATCCGTCACCCGGACCGGTGCCTGGAGCGCAGAAACCGCGTGCTGGAGGCGATGCTGGATAACGGCAAGATCACGCGCGCGCAGTACCTCCAGGCCCGCGAAGCCCCGCTGGGGTTGAACATCCAGCATTGGAACAACAATATCGCGCCCTACTTCGTGGAAGACGTCCGCGAGTTCCTGGAGAGAAAGTACGGCGAGGAGACGGTTGAAGAAAAAGGCCTGAGAGTTTATACCACTATCGACTTGAAGCTTCAGCGCCTGGCGGAACAGGCGTTGCAACAGGGTCTTCGCAATGATGATAAGCACCGGGGTTGGCGTGGACCGGAGAAGAATATTTTGCGCAACCCGGTGATGGGCGCGGACCAGCAGCCGGTGTCGCTCGAAACCTACGTGGATGATGACTGGCGCACGCCGCCCGAGGTGGGAAGTTTTGAGCACGGCCTCGTCATGTCGGTCAGCTCCGAGGCCGCCGAAGTGCGCTTCGGCGATGACGTGGCGCGAGTTACGCCGTCGGATTTCACCTGGACGAGACAGACTGACCCGCACGCCGTCTTTCTTTCCGGTGACGTTGACCTGTTCCTGATCAAGGGTAAGAAGGCGCGGACGCTTCAGGTGACGCTGGACCAATATCCTGACGTCCAGGGCGCCATGTTGGTGCTCGACAATCAAACGGGCGCCATCCGGGCCATGGTCGGCGGCTACGATTTCAATACCAGCAAGTTCAACCGCGCGGTGCAGGCGGAGCGCCAGGTGGGATCATCGTTCAAAGTTTACGTCTACACGCAGGCTTTTCTCGACGGAATCAGGCCCTTTGACACCATCGTCGATAGCCCCATCAGCTTTCCTTCGTCTTCGGGGGTGTGGGCGCCGCACAACTACGACAACAAGTATGAGGGGATCATCAATCTGGTCCAGGCCCTGGCCGAATCCCGCAACGTGCCTGCGGTGCGGCTGCTAGCCCGGGTGGGTGTGGACCAGGTCATCAAGCTGTGCCGCAAATTCGGCATCACCTCGCGCCTCGTGCCCAACTTGCCACTCGCACTGGGCGCTTCCGATCTGACGCTGCTCGAGCACACCTCCGGCTTTTCAACATTTCCGGACGACGGGCTGCACATTAGCCCGCGCACCGTAGACCGCGTGACGGACTATGACGGCCGGATGATCGACGAATTCCGGCCCGAGGTGACGGACGTGATTCCGGCGCCGATCGCCCGCCTGATGGTCTCGATGCTCCGCGAGGATATCGACTACCCGACAGGCACCGCCGTGAGAGCTAGAGCGCTAGCCGCCAAGTATAACCTCGGCGGTAAGACCGGCACCACCAACGATTTCACGGATGCCTGGTTTATCGGATTTTCGCCGGGTCTCACGGCAGGGGTGTGGGTGGGCTTTGACGATCACCGCACGCTGGGTGACAAAGAGGAGGGCTCCCACGTGGCCCTGCCCATCTGGATGCAGTTCATGGGTGAAGCCCTCAAAGACCGTCCGGTGGAGCACTTCCCGGATTCGCCGCTGCTCACCAGCCCGGACGTCGTGAACCAGATCCTGGCCAGCAGCGGCACGGAGTCGCTGCTGGCGGAGCGCGCAGCCGCTACGGGCGCCGGAGCCGCCACGGGTTCCAACTCCAAGCCGCTGGCCCCGGCGAGCGCGGCGCCTGCGGCGTCCGCGCCGGACCCGCAGTGATTGACAGAGGTCACTGAGTCTACAAAGTAGACTTTGTTGCGCGGCGCGCGTGTTCAAATACGGTCGGATCGGCGGAAATGATCGTAACCTCCGGCTTCGATGGGAATCGCTTCGCCTCCGCGTCCGAGGAGGGCGAGGCCGCGTCCGCGTCGGATTTCACCGATGCGATGGAGCGCAACCCCGCCAATCGCGCGGGGAACCTGTGAGAGGCGGGTACGCGGAACGGTGAAGATGAGCTCGTAGTCTTCGCCTCCGTACAGTGCAAGCTCAAGGGGCGTAGCATCGCGCGCTGCCTTGGCGTTCACCAGGGGCAGGCAGTCTTCCCAGATCGTGGCTCCGCAGCCGCTGGCGTCGCAGAGACGGCCAAGGTCGCGGGCAAAGCCATCGCTCACATCGATTGCGGCCGATGCCAACGCGCGACGCGCAAGGGCCATTCCCACGCGGCATCGCGGCTCAGGATAAAGATGAGCCTGCAGCGCTGCACGGCGGTCATGTGCCGGCAGGTTGTCGGCCGACGGGGCGCCGGTACTCAGTCGTTTTCCCGAACGGAGGAAGGCTAGACCCAGCGCTGACAGTCCGAGCCTACCCGAAACGTAAAGACCGTCTCCAGGATGGGCGCCCTGGCGGCGCAAGGCGAGACCGTGTCGGACCTCGCCGATCGCCACCACATCAGCCATCACAGGCCCCGAAGCCGTCACGGCCGTGTCACCACCGATGAGTGTGACGCCCTGACCTTTGGCCAGCCTTCCAAGTCCATCATAGAGCGCGCTGATCCAGGTGCGACGGGTCGTTCTCGGGATGCTCAGCGAAAGAAGCGCAAAGCGTGGACGCGCGCCCATCGCCGCCAGATCACTCAGAGCGCGTGCCAGTGCACGGTGACCGATCGATCGGGCCGGATGAAGGTCACGCCGAAAGTGCACGTCTTCGAGCGAAAGATCGGTGGTGAGCACCAGGTCGCAGTCGCGAGCGGGCTTAACGATGGCGGCATCGTCGCCGATCCCGAGCTTCAGGCCCGGGGCGCGATCCGGCCAGCGCTGCCGTAGCCAGTGGACGAATTCAGCCTCATCGCGAAACAGCACTAAGGCTCCTTAGGGTACGAGCTTCGATCGTGACGGAAGCTGGGTTCGTAGGTCATCGGCTCGATTGTAACCTTGGTCGTGGAACCATAAAGCGTGCACGAGGGGCAGGGCGAGGAGGGCAAGAAGGTTGATTTCTGCCAGCCCATCAACAGTGCTAGAATGCTCCCAGAACGGGCGGCGGATGCGCCTGGCGACCAGTGCCTGCAGGCGCAGCGATCTCGTGCAAGAGAGGAGCCGACGATGCCTGAAAACGCCAAAGCGGTGTTAGCCGATCGCGTGGAACTCTCGTGGGACACCAACAAGAACAAATGGCTGGTTCGCATTCAGAGCGGCGAGGAAGTGATACGCCGCCACTGCGCCCTACCCAAAGGCGCGGATGATCAAGCCCTGCGTGCGGCCGCTGAAAAGGCCGTCCAGGAAGAAGGGTATGAACCGGACCTTAGCCGCATGACCATTCGGCGCTAGCTGGCGGCGGACGTATCGGATTTGCGCCTTTCCGGCAAGAAGAGCGCGAGCCCGCTTCCGATCAGCAGACAAAGGCTCAACAGGCCGAAGGCATAGAACAAGCTTCCGGTGCGCTTGTTCATGTAACCGGCTAGCAGCGGCCCGAAGTAGCCGCCCAGATTGCCCAGCGCGTTGACAAGCCCCATGGCCGATCCGGCGACACGCCGCGGGAGGGTTTCCGTGGGAATGGCCCAAAAAGGGCCCAGGATGCCGTAGGAGCCCGCGCCGACGAGGGCGATCAAAGCGAAAGAGGCCGTGGCGGAGTAACGGCTGGCGAGCACTCCGGCCAGCAAAGTGAGTCCTGCCCAGACCATTCCTGCCGCCACATGAAGGCGCCGCTCTCGATGGCGGTCCGAGTGCCGCGAGATCAGCACCATCCCGATACCTGTCATGACGTACGGCACGGCGAAGAGCCATCCTACCGTCAGGTGGCTAAGCTGCTTTGCCTTTTCCATAGCGGTCGGCAGCCAAAACAGGTAGCCGTAGTTTCCGGTGGTGGAGGTGAAGTAGACGACACACATCAGCAGAACCGGAGGGCTCAGCAGCGCCCTCCACAGCGGCAATTCCGGCGAGCCGGTAGACAACGCGCTGGCCCGCTCCGCAGCTTCAGCCTGCTCGATTTCGGCGGCCTCGCGGCTCAGGGTTTCCTGCAGATAAGCACGCTCCTCGGCAGAGATCCAGCTTGCCTGATGAGGGTAGTCATGAATGCGAGTCAGCCACACGGCCAGCCACACCAGAGGGAACGCGCCCTCGGCCACCAGCAGCACGCGCCAGTTCCAGTGGCCCAGAATCCAACCGGAAATGGGCGACGAGACAATCACCGCGAGCGGCAGGCAAAGCATCCAGAAGGCGTTGGCGCGCGCGCGTTCGGCGCGCGGAAACCAGTTCGCCAGCAGCACCAGTACGGCCGGCCACACACCGCCTTCCGCCACGCCCAGCAGCAGCCTCATCACCCAGAATTGATTCCCCGTTTTCACCAGGCCTGTTCCTGCCGAGCACAATCCCCAAACCACAAGGAGAATGGCGACGAACCACTTGGCGCTCCAGCGGCGCGCGAGATAACCGCCGGGGATTTGCAGCACCAGATATCCCCAAAAGAAGATGCCGGCAGCACTGCCAAATTGCTGCGAGTCCATGCCAAGTTCACGGCTCATCGTGGTCTGGGCCAGCGAGATGTTAGTGCGATCGATGAAGGCGATCGTATACATGACGAAGGCGACTACGATCACACGAAGCCAACGATCTTCAGGAATCACTCGAGCCGTTTCTGCCGCCATGTCCAGAGTCGCCATTCGGATCACATTCTCACGATCGATTTCATTCGGCCACACTCACCGTACCATGAGGCTCAGGTTGCCACCAAGCATCGGCGCGCGATTATACTACCGTTCGGAGCGCATTCCTGCATTGTTTGTGGGAGGGCGGGTGAGCCGCCGCGCCATGGCGGCATGAAACCGCCCACGATGGGGCGCTCCAGACGGCGACTGCCGCGCTCCGAAAGGTCGACATCGCTGAACACGAATCGTCTACACGATCGTCGGACGGGTTGACTACGAGCCACACGTGGAATATAAGGGCAATAGATGCCCACACGGCGCGAGACTCTACTCAGGCTTCCCATCGTACTGTCGGTGTTGCGCACCCACGCCAGTCTTCTGAGTCAGAATCGAGCAGGAGTCAGAGTTCCCCAACGAGTCGGATCGCTGGACCCTATTCATTTTCGCAACGTGGCGCAATCGGCGGGACTCAACTTTACCGTTGAGAACAGCCCCACTCCCGAGAAGCATCTCATTGAGACCATGACCGGCGGCGTGGCCGCGTTCGACTACGACGGCGACGGCCTCACCGACATTTTCTTCGCCAACGGCGCTTCCCTTCCCTCTCTCGAAAAGAACGCCCCGAAATATTGGAATCGACTGTTCCGGAACGAGGGAGGGATGCGCTTCCGAGACGTCACCGAGCAAGCGGGAGTGGCCGGTGCAGGCTACTCCATGGGCGCCGCGGCCGGCGACTACGATAACGATGGTCACGTTGACCTCTTCGTGGCGGGCGTCAATCGCAACATTCTTTACCACAACCTCGGCAACGGACGCTTCCAAGACGTCACCGAGAAGGCGGGCATCAAGAGCGACAAGTGGGCCGTGGCTGGCGGCTGGTTCGATTACAACAACGACGGCTTGCTCGATCTGCTGGTGGTGAACTACGCCAAGTGGTCGATCAGCAGCGATCGCTTTTGTGGAGACGCCGCACGACACTTGCGGGTTTACTGCCATCCCATGTACTTCGAAGGGCTCACCAACACGCTCTACCGGAACCGGGGCGACGGCACGTTCGAGGACGTCTCCGAGAAGTCAGGTTTGGCCAAACATCAGGGCCGCGGAATGAGCGCCGCTTTCGCGGATTACGACGGCGACGGATTCCCGGATGTCTTCGTCACCAACGATAATCAGCCGAACTTTCTCTTTCGCAATCGAGGCAACGGCACCTTCGAGGAAACCGGCCTCGCCGCTGGTGTCGCGCTGCTCAACTCGGGCCAGCCGGTCTCCAGCATGGGCGTGGATTTTCGCGACTACGACAATGACGGCCTGCCTGACATTTTCGTCACCGACCTTAACAACGAGACCTTTCCGCTCTTTCACAATCTCGGTCACGGCATGTTTGAAGACGCCACCTTCACCAGCCGGCTCTCCGTGCTTTCGGCGGCTCGCGGCGGCTGGGGCAACGGCATGGCCGACTTCAACAACGACGGCTGGAAAGATCTGTTCACGGCGAACTCGCACGCGGATGACAACGCAGAGCAGTTCTCCGCCGCGCACTACCGCCAGCCGAACAGCATCTTCGCCAACCTGGGCGACGGAACCTTCTGGGATGTCTCCAAAGAAGCGGGCCCCGATTTTCAGGCTCCAGCGGCTCACCGCGGCTGCGCCTTCGCCGACTTCAACAACGACGGTAAGATTGACGTGGTGGTAGCCTGCCTGGGAGAGCCGGCCGAGTTGTGGCAGAACGTCAGCCCTGACGCGAATAACTGGATCATTCTGAAATTGACCGGCACCAAGAGCAACCGCGATGGAATCGGCGCTCGCGTTCGCATCGGCAAGCAGTGGAACCATATGACCAGCGCCGTGGGCTACGCCTCGTCAAGCCATTTCGGTGTTCACTTTGGCCTGGGCAAGATGCCAAAGATCGACGAGATCGAGATCCATTGGCCCAGCGGCCTCCGCCAGATTGTTCGGAACGTGAAGCCAAATCAGAGGCTTACGCTTGAGGAGCCGAAGCATTAGCTCAGAGTTGGGGGCGTCGTCTTCAGTCCAACCGGCCCATTAGTTGAAACTCCCAGATTTCAAAATTGTCTTCATAGCCGTCTTGCCTCATCAGCAGCTTCACCTTCAAATATCTGCCCTTGACAGGAGCGAACCTAAACTCTTGATACGGGTTGCCTACGTAAACCACGCTCGGCATGGTGAAGGTGCCGATCGACTGGAACACGCCGGTAGGAGAGTCATTACCGACCAGGAGTTCGAACGTCTTGATGTCGCTTGGGTCGTTGGTGGACTTATAGACCCTAAACCTGTCGAACTGCGCTGTTGCGTTGTTTCGAAATGCGTACACGGCCTCGGGTTGATTTCCAGGTTGATCTGCTGCAACCTCCTTCAAATTGTGTCCTCCAAGGATGGTTCGTCGCCAGTCATCTCCCCCGTTTGCCACCACCACTTGCCCCCCATTATCCGTTGCGAGAAGATTGATCTCTTCCGGCAGCCCTGACGCCTCGCCACCTGAACTCGTCGGCGAGGCGCCAAGGGCCCTGTCGGCCCCGACCGGCCCTGCCGCGGCGCTACCGGAGCCGGCCACCGGACTACCGACTGCGGCTGGCGAGCCGGCAGGTCGACTGAACACTCCGACTTGCCTCATACCGACGACAAGACCCGTCAGCGCTGTGATAACCGCGGCCAACGCAGTTAGAATGCCCGGTAGCGTCTGCCAAAAGCTGTGTTTATCCGATTCCGCCATATGCGAAGTGAACCTCCCAAAGCAGTTCCGGCATCATAGCATGACGGATAACACCACGGTCCATCGCAACTCTGCCTCGTGCCGGCCCCCGCGCACCGTTCCCGACGTCCGTCTCTGACGGTTCGCCGAGTAGGGCTATTCCGGCGGCGTCAGCGCCACTTGCTTCTCCACCTCGGCATTCTCCTTCTGCTGAGTTTGCTGTTTCTCCTGGTACTCGCGGAGCATCGCGCTGGCCAGCTCCTTCTCTCCGGTGATCTGATAGGCTCGCGCCAGTTGATAGTGTAAGCTTCCGTCCTCATCGATCGGCAAGGCGGCCTTGAGATGCGGGATGGCCTTGGCGGCCTGGTCCGTTTGCATATAGGCTAGTCCAATAGCCTCCTGCGCCGGCAACAAGGCCGGCTGGCGAAGCAGCGCCTTTTGGAGAAAGGGAAGCGCCTCCTGCGGCTTCTGGGCGTGCAAGAGCGTATCGCCCAGGTAGAAGTTGAGGTCCGGAGCGTCCGGCTGCAATTTGAGAAGGCCCTCAAACAATGCGCGAGCATCCGCCACGTCGCCGGACTTGTAGAGGGCAATGCCGAGTTGCTTTTCGACGTAGGTGTTGCCCGGCGAAAGCTCCAGGGCTTGCTTCCATTCTTTGGCTGCTTCGGCAAACTGCCGTCTTCCGGAGGCGATCTTTGCCTTGAGTTCGTGCGACTCCAGGGACGGTGGCAACTGGCCGAGCCGGACGTACGCATCCAGCGCGAGCTGATTGTAGGCGCGGGTGCGCCAGTAATACGCCGGGGCCGTCTTTGCGGTCGAGTCAGCGACGTCGCGGAGCTTTCCTGCCTGGAAATCGCACTCGATCTTCTCGACCGAGCAGTCCGGCGCAGGCAAAGCGCGTTCCTTCTGTTCCTCCAGAGCCGCCCAATCGTCGTGTCCGGCGTCCTTGTAGACCGCCGCGATGGCAGCATGAACTCCCCTCAGTCCGGGCATCTTGGCCAGCGCCTGGCGATAGAAGTAGAAGGCGCTGTAATCCTGTTTATTCTGGAGGCGGGATTCGGCAACCAGGTCCAGCCAGTAGGCTGACCCTGAAGCTATCCTGGCCAGCTCGTCGAAGTTTTGCTGCGCCAGCCGTTCGTAGCAAACGCCCAGTCCATACCAGACCTTCGGATTGTTGGGATCTGTCGCCGAAAGGTCTTGGAAGCGGTGCACTGCCTCTTCAGTCCGGCCGGAGGCCATGAGAGCTTCCGATAGAGTCTCCTGGGCATCGGAGCTGTCCGGCTGGAGTTTTAGAGACCGTTCTAAGGGATCAATGGCCTTTGCGGGCTGACCGACATCCAGGTACGCTGTGCCCAGCAGCAGCAGGGCCGGAAAAAGACTCGAATCAATCTTCAGAGCTGCCTGGTATTGGCGAATCGCTTCCGTCTTGTTTCCGGACATGTCGAGCGCCAGACCTAAGTCCATGATGAGGCCCGGGTTACCTGGCACCGCCCCAACCAGCTCGCGATAGATCGGGACCGCGTCGGCAGGCTTTCCGGAGTCCATCAACTCTTTGGCGCGATGAGACTTCTCCGCCAGGTCTGGAGTCTGGGCTCGCGCCCAAGGCGCGGAAATGACGCTCAGTCCGACTAGCAGGTACCAGACCGCCGTCAGCAACCGTCTACTGATTCTAAAGCACATAGTGGCTTCGTTCCGCGGTTTTGGGCTCTCACCTCAGTCGGCGTTGAGTGACACGGCCGAAGCCGTTCGGGCTTTTCACTGTGCTTAGTGCCCCTTTGCTGCTAGTGCCTAACACCCGGATCTCAAATGGCAAATTACATATTCAAAATTGCTTATGGCCGTATTCAAAAACTTGACTCTAGAGACTCATCCGGAAACCCTGGGAGCGCGGGCGTCCCGCCCGCTCTTACGCGGTACTGGAGTGCAAGGGGCGGGCGGGACGCCCGCGCTCCCAGGGTTTCCGGATGAGCTTCTAGAAATCAAATTCCAAATCTCAAGCCCCCTGGCGAAGTTCTTCGACCTTAAACCAACGAGCCCAGGCTCACCACCGGTCGAAGCTCGGGTTCGTTTCTTGGGTTCGTTGGGTTCGTTTCCCGATTTTGCACGTTTTTTC
>DATJYK010000093.1:0-11728 GCA_035578005.1 Terriglobia bacterium | reverse complement strand
CCCGCGCATCGTCCATCCTTACCCCAGCGTGCGTTTCGCCGTTACGCATCCGAGGTAAGAGCCGTATGAGGTAATTCTTCAAGTACGGATCCGTGCGGGGGGCGTTGGGTAACCAGCGTCCCTACCGCGACCGAACCTGATTTTCAGGGGAAAAAACGTGAAAAATCACGAAACGAACCCGAGGAACCCAAGAAACGAACCCGAGCTTCGCCCGGCGGTTGGGCGTGGGCTCGTTGGCTTGAGGTCGAAGACCTCGCTAGGCACTCTTAGGCGACTGCGCATCACGATGTCAGCTATTCGTGGCGCAGCAAGGCTTGTCCTAACAGTTTCAATAATTTAGATCGACGGCTTCGGTACGGGCGGTTTAAGCCCAGCCCCTCCGAGGCCCGAAACTGCCTCCTTCGTGCTATGCACGGCGGTATTATGTGGTTTGCGTTCTGGCACCTGCGGCGTGCCGGGTGATATTCTTACAGTTAGTCTCATTTCAAGGCGGGTGAGGGCTCAAAGGTGAGCCGTGGGCCGTCCAGGCTTACGTGCAGGTTCGATCCCTGCCGCCCGCTCCAGGACCCCTATCGTGTGTTCATCGGCGACGGCCGCATCTGAATCTCCGGTGCGCGAACCAGTCCGAATCATTCCTCAGCTTGATCTCAAGCGGCAGCACGAAGCCTTGCGTGGGGAAATTTTCGCCACGCTTGACGGAGTGTTCGGCGCAGCGGCCTTCATCCTGGGGGAAGAGGTCGCTCAGTTTGAGCAGGAGTTTGCCGCTTACGTTGAGGCGAAACACTGCGTGGCGGCTAATTCAGGCACCAGTGCCTTGCACCTGGCCTTAGTCGCGGCCGGCGTGGGGCCGGGCGACCAGGTGATCACCACCGCGAACACGATGATTGCCACCGCGGAGGCAATCTCCTACACAGGCGCGACTCCGGTCTTTGTGGATATTGACCCCGCGACGGCCAATATTGATCCCGATCTAGTGGAGCGCGCCGTGACCGCGCGCACCCGCGCGATTGTGCCGGTTCATCTTTACGGGCGGCCGGCTGATCTCGAACCTTTGCTTGATTTGGCCAGCCGCAAGGGCCTCAGCGTGATCGAAGACGCCTGTCAGGCGCACGGAGCCCGGTACCGGGGGCGGCGCGTGGGCGCGCTCGGCTTGGCTGGCGCCTTCAGCTTTTATCCGACCAAGAACTTGGGCGCCTGCGGGGAAGCTGGCGCGCTCGTCACTAACGACGATCGTGTGGCTGCGCTCGCCCGTAACCTTCGCTCTCACGGCGAGAGCCGGCATTACGCCCACGAGCGCGTGGGGTTCAATTACCGCATGGAGGCCTTTCAGGCTGCAGTGCTACGGGTGAAGATGAAGAGGCTGCCCGAGTGGACGGACCGACGCCGTCAGATGGCCCTTCGTTACCGCCAGTTGCTGGCGGGGACCGGGGTGGAGATACCGGTGGACTACCGCGACGACGAATGCGTGTACCACCAGTTCGCGGTTTACCTTGACGGCCGCAATCGGCTGAAGGACGAACTTGAGACGCGCGGCGTTCGGACCGCCATTCATTACCCGCAGCCCGTCCATCTTCAGCCAGCGTACGCAGGCCTCGGTTACACGCGTGGAGCCCTGCCCCAGGCGGAGCGCGCCTGCGAGCGAGTGCTGTGCCTGCCTTTTTTCCCCGAGCTGACCGACAGCGAGATAACCTATGTCGGCGAAATGCTTGCGGCGGTTGCGGGCACGCAGTCGAAGCCCGATGGATAGTGAACCGGAAGCTTTTTCGCAGGCCAGCCGGCTCGAGCGAACAGACAGACCGCATGTTGCTTACTGTTACTGCGGAATAGATGTCGCACAGTTAACGACCTGGTGTAAGCTGAGGTGAGCCCTGACGCGGACAACGACGAGGTTACCGCGGCGGGGTCGCAATCGCCAGCGGTTCGCCGAGCGGAGGTCCGGAGCAGGGGTCGGTCAGAGAGCGGCGACGCGTAGAACTAGCAGGCTGCGGAAAACTCGTCCAGCCTGTCATTCCGAGGAGCCGTAGGCGACGAGGAATCTCGTAGTGCCTTTAGTTTCAGAGCGAGATTTCTCGCTGCGCTCGAATGACTTGGTTTCGAGCTGTTTTTCCGCCAGCTTGCAGATTCCTGTGATTCGGGTTCTTACCGAACAAACCCGGAATGTTATTGATAACGGGAAACTTTTGTTTTTGGAGTTAGCCCAAAGCTGGAATCTCATTGAAAACGCACAGGTTGTTTCAAATAGAGCCGGAATGTTGCTGACAAATATACGGCTTAGCGCTGGCTGTCGCGTTAGAACATCCTACACTCCAAAGAGGCCGTGCTGCAGATGCCCTAATCCATAATGGCGGCTTTGGGGTTCCACTCACTGATAACGCATCGGCATGCCTACCGCGGGCGGCTTGGAAGTTTGACGCCGACCGTATACAATTGACGAGATCAGCAATCCCTGCTCTATACGTTGATCCAGATGGGTGAATTGATTCTGCCTGTTAGAGGCATTGCCGGGGCGCGGAGGCACCGGATGGCGGGAAGTGGCTTGAAGCTGGCACGCGGCACCGCGACGCAGTTCGTACCGGTGTTGGCCTTCGTGTGCCTGTTGGGCTCCGGCCCTTGCCGGGCGCAAGACGCCAGCCAGCAACCCGCGCAGCAGCAAAGCCCTGCTACCTCAACTCCGCCCGCGGCTAACCAAGCACCCCTCGGTCCGGTGAAGCCCATCGGAAGCGAAGAGCAGCCTACTGGCACCGTTGAACAGACCGGGGCGACCCCATCTCCGCCGCCGGACACTCGGCCTTTGGCCGGCGCCCAGGAGCTTTTGCCGACGCTGCTTGGCAGCGGGCGAAGCTACCTGATTCCCAGCTTCTCGGTGTGGGCGGGAGCCGACAGCAACGCACAAATAACGCCGGGCGTCACCCAGTACCTGACCGCCGCCATCCCCGTAGGATCGGTGGACTTGAACTACTCGGGAAGGCGCAACCAATTCAACCTGGATGGAGGCGGCGGTGGCGTCATTTACCCTACTCAATCCAGCGACAGCTCTGCGTTTGGCAACTTTACGGTATCTGACTTTTATAACGCCCGCCGTTGGAATTTCTTGTTCATGGACCGGGCGAGCTATTTTCCGCAGGCTTCCCTCGGTTTTGGCGGCATTGGTTTTGCCGGCGCGTTCAACACCGCGGAGTCACTTGGCCTTGGCTCGGGCGGCTCCCAAATGAGCCAGATTTTTGCGCCCGGGCAATCCATATTGTTGGGCCGCGTCGGTACGACGAGTAACAATGCTGTGGTTCAGACCCAGTACTTTCTTACCCCAACGACCTCGGTGACGGGAGTGGCTTCCTTCGGGATTCAACACTACGACCAGGCTGGCTTGGCGAGCAGCAATGATCGACTTTTTGTGGGTTCTATCGACCACCAACTCACCCGTACAGATACCGTGAGTTTTGCCTATAACCTGATTCAATACCGATATAATGGGGGTTCGACGGCTATCAACGATAACGTGTTTCAACTTGGGTACGCCCATCGAGTCACAAGTCGCATCAGTGTGTCGCTGCTGGGCGGGCCTGCGATAATTTACTCGGCTATTACGGGAATTCCGGGCACGCAACAGAGCTGGAACTGGGTGGGCCAAGCTCGCGCATCTTATCTCGCTGAACGAGGTTCGTTTTACCTGTCCTACTTGCATTTCCAGACTCCCGGCTCTGGACTGTACCAGGGCGCCAACACCGACACCGCTTCTGCCGGGTTTTCGAGAAATCTTACGCGGACGTGGACGGCGTCTCTTAATCTTTCATACGCGCACAACAGTGCATTGGTGCCCGCGTCCCCGAGCCCGACTGCTGCGAGCCCCGGGGCTACCAATTATGCAACTGGGATCATCCGTCTGGACCGCACAGTAGGACACTATGTGAAGCTGTTTGGCGTTTACTCCGTGCAGCACCAGATATCCGGGGCTGGGGTTGTAACCGGTTACACCGGCAACACACTCTTCCGCCAGATCTTTGGGATTGGCATTGAAATGCATCCCCGCCCTTTGGGTTTGTAACCGAGGTAGGCGTGGGAGCAAGGACGCGCGGTTGCGCGCGGGAAATCGAAAAGACGCGAGGGAGTTGAAAGCGGCATCGAACTTGTATGGCAGGTCGCGGAGCCACTTTTCCTGATTAAGGGTCGAGGCCCCGGGTTTCGTGAGGGCTGAGGTCGGACTGAACATGTACAAGAAATTCTTCGGACTGAGAGAGAATCCGTTTAACGTCAACCCTGATCCCCGGTACCTGTTCCTGACCGAGCATACAGAGGAAGCGCTGGCGTCTCTGACTTATGGCATTCAGAGCCGCCGGGGATTCATCCTGCTCAGCGGTGAGGTGGGCACCGGCAAGACAACCATTCTGAATAAGCTGCTGGGCTGGCTGCAGCGTCAGAACATTACCACGGCATTCCTCTTCAATCCGCGCCTGAGCGTGCCTGAGTTTTTTGATTACATGATGGCTGATTTCGGCATTCCCTGCGACTCAACGCAGAAGAGCCAAGTGCTGATGCGACTGAACCATTGGCTGCTGGAAAGGTACAAACTGCGCGAAACGGCCGCGGTGATCATCGACGAAGCGCAGGATCTGTCCCTGCGGATGTTGGAAGAAATCCGTCTGTTGACGAACCTGGAGACGGCCACCGAAAAGCTGTTGCAAATTGTGCTTTCCGGCCAGCCCGAGTTGGAGGACAAGCTTCGTCAGCCGGAGCTTCGCCAGCTTCGCCAGCGAATCACGCTGCGGTGCAAGACTTATCCGCTGACTTCGGCCGAAACCCGCGGCTATATTGTGAGAAGGTTGAGCATCGCCGGCGCCAGCGGGCCGGCCATCTTCACGCCAGGGGCGATTGAGTCGATTCATCGGTTTTCGCGGGGAATTCCCCGCGTTGTGAATCTGCTTTGTGAACACGCGTTGATTAACGCTTTCGTGGAACAAACCCGTCCGATACCCGCCGATACCATTAAGAAGGTGGCGCGCGAGTTTGAGCTTGACGAGATTGAGCCCGTGGCGCGGCCGCCCGTGGTGCGGCCTGGCGAGCGGCCGTTGCGCGATACGATGCAAGGGATGGCAACTCTGATGGACCGGCTGCGCCGGCCGCAGTAAGACAACAAGGGGGATGTAAGATCTATGAGTCGAATTCATGAAGCTCTCAAGAAAGCCGAGATGGAAAGGGGCGAGGCGGTTACTCCCGCCGCGGCCGGCGCGCCGGAGCCCGAACCCGATGTGATGTCCCCGGCGCTGTCGCCCTCGGGCGCTGCTCCCTCGGAATCCGCGAGGGGCGGCATTGCCTCCGCGGCCTTTGAGCCGATCACGCTAGATACCATTCGCAAGCAGTGTCCAACGTCGCAGTGGTCACCTGACTCGCACGCGGTGCTGTTTGCCGAGCTCTCCGGCCATACTCATCCCGCCGGAGCGGAGGAGTTTCGCACCCTGCGGTCCCGCCTCTACGCCATTCGCGAGCGGCAGCCTCTGCAAACGGTGCTGGTGACGAGCGCGCTGCCGAGCGAAGGCAAGACGTTCATCACTCTGAATCTGGCAAGAGCCATTGCCCAGCAGCCGCAGCGAAGCGTACTGGTGATCGACGCCGACCTGCGCATCTCCCGGGTGCACGAGGGAGTTGGGGCTTCAGTGGCGCCCGGCCTCACCGACTACCTGCGCGGCGATGTGGACGCCCTCTCCGTTCTTCAACGAGGGCGAGACGACAACTTCTTTATTATTCCTGGGGGTTCTCCCGACCCTAACCCTGTTGAGCTTCTGGGAACCGGCCGCCTGCGGGCCTTGATCAATCGCTTCGCACCCGTCTTCGACTGGATCATCCTCGATTCGCCACCCTGCGTTTTTCTGGCCGACGCCAGCATCCTCGGAAAAGTCTCGGATGGTGTGTTGATGGTCGTGCAGTCGGGTGTCACACCCTTCGATACAGCTCAGAAGGCTTGCCGGGAGTTTCAGGAGAAGCAAGTAGTGGGTGTCGTCCTCAATCGCGTCCCGGCCGGCCTCACCTACGGCTACTACTACTACGGTTACGGAACCGCGCAGCAGCCGGCGAAGAACTGACAGAGTGCCTGGGCGCGGCTATTCGGCGACACGCAAAATCAAGCACTTCAGGTAATGGGTCTCGGGAACTGTCAGCAGGATGGGATGGTCGCGTGCCTGCGTGCGCCGTTCCACCACTTGCACGCGGCGATGGGCGTCCACCGCCGCGCTCGCCACTGCTTCCAGAAAATCACTCTCGCTCACGTGAAACGAACAGGAGCAGGTCACAAGGAACCCGCCTGGGTTGAGAATCTTGAAGGCGCGCAGGTTGAGCTCCTTGTAGCCCCTGAGGGCGCTCTCCAAGCTCGACTTCTGTCGCGCAAAAGCCGGAGGGTCAAGGACCACCGTATCAAAGCGCTCGCCGGACTGGTCAGCAGCTTTCAAAAAATCGAAACAATTCGCCTGACGCCATTCAACGTTGGTAAAGCCGTTCAAGGCCTGGTTCCTCCGGCCTAGCGCAAGGGCCTCCTCAGAGCTGTCGAGCGCGAGTACGCTCGCGCACTGCCCGGCCAAGCACAGAGCAAAGCCTCCGGTGTAGGTAAAGCCGTCCAGCACTCGGCCGCGGGCGTAACGGCGGGCGGCGGCGTGATTCTCACGCTGGTCAAGATAAGCGCCGGTCTTGTGGCCGCCGACAAGATCGTATACAAAGCGAACCCCGTTTTCCGCGGCCACAACTTCCTGCACGAGCTCACCCGCCAGCACCCCGCATCGCTCGGGCAATTCTTCGAGCGCGCGCATCGGCGAATCATTGCGCTCCATGATGCTCCGCGGAGAGAACTGCTCCTGTAGAATCTCTACAATTGTGGGCTTCAGCCTCTCCATGCCCTGACTGAGCGTCTGCACCACCAGCCAGTCGCCGTAGCGGTCAATGGTCAGCGAGGGAAGCAGGTCACCTTCACTGGCCACCAGACGGTACACTTCCGCCCCCGTTGCCACAATCTCGCGGTAGCGGGCCGCAGCCGCGATGCGCTCCGCCAAAAAGGCGCGGTCAAACGGCCGCCTCTCGCGCGTCAGAAGCCTCAAGGCGAGCTGCGACTTGCTGCTGTAGAGCGCTTGCCCGAGGTAGCGCCGGCGTTGGTCCTGAACCCGAACCACGGCGCCGGGTTCCGGCGCGGACTGCGGTCCAGCCGCGTTCCCGGCTCCAGAAGCCGTCTTGCCTGTGCCCGAGCCCACCAAGTCGCTGCGGTACACCCATAGGTGGCCGCCTAGGATGCGGTCTGCGCCGCGTTGTGTGATGGTAACGGTCGTCGCGTTCACGGGTGGCACCGGCGCGCGGGACTCGTGGCTCGGGACTCGGGTTTCGGGATTCGGGTTTCGGGGTTCGGGCTTTGCCTCCGCTGGGAGCGCGAGCCGCAGTAGCCCCGCGGCGGGCGGTCTCGTCGGTTGCGGATCCCGGTTCGCGCACTCCGAACCCCGAACCCCGAACCCCGAAACCCGCGAAAAAGCGCGCTATGATCGGAATCTACGAACTCGCTATGCTGCTTCACGATTTTGATTATCACCTGCCTCACTCGCTTATCGCCCAGCAGCCTCTCGCTGAGCGCGATGCCTCGCGCATGATGCTTTTGGACCGCACCACGCAAACCTTTGAGGATCGCCGCTTCAGCGAGCTCCCCGGCATCCTGCGGCCGAGCGATCTGCTCGTGTTCAACAATACACGAGTTTTTCCGGCTCGATTGCTCGGCCGGCGGCGCGGAACGCGATCGCAGCCCATCGGGAAAGGCAATCCAGCCGCCCGCGAATACCTGAAAGCTGAGGTCGAGCTGCTGTTAACGCGGCATGAGACCGGCGACGTCTGGCAGGGGCTGGTGCATCCGGGCCGCAGGGTGCGCACCGGCGAAATCCTCGAGTTCGGCGACGGTTTGCTCGAAGCCGAGGTCTTGGACCGCGGCGAATATGGTATGCGCCGCGTGCGGCTGCTGTCGCGTTCGCAGCGCGAGGGCGCGGCCGGCGAGGCCACCGTCGATGAACTCATTGATCGCCTGGGTCACATTCCGCTCCCTCCCTACATTCACCGCCCCGACGAACCCCAAGACCGCGAAACCTATCAGACCGTCTACGCGCGAGTCCGGGGTGCCGTGGCCGCTCCCACCGCCGGTCTGCACTTCACCGAACGCATTCTGAAGGAACTCAAATCTCGCGGAATCGAAACCTCCGAGATCACCTTGCACGTGGGGCCAGGCACCTTTCGCCCGGTGCAGACGGAGCGAATCGAAGAGCACCGCATGGATCCCGAGGTTTTTGAGATCAGTGAAGAGACAGCGGCGCGGCTGAATCGCGCCCTACAAGACGGTCGCCGCGTAGTGGCGGTTGGAACCACCACGATTCGCACGCTCGAACACGCGGTTCGAGCAAAGGGCGGCCGAATCAAGGCTGGCCGTGGAGAAACAAACCTTTTCATCACTCCGGGATTCGATTTTCGCGTGGTGGGCGCCTTGTTGACGAATTTTCACTTGCCGCGCTCCACGCTGCTGATGCTGGTCGCGGCATTCGCGGGCCGCGAATTTACGCTTAGCGCCTACCAACATGCGGTCAGTCAGGAATACCGTTTTTACAGCTACGGCGATTGCATGCTGATCGTCTAAAAGGCAGGAGTCAGGAGCCAGAAGTCAGAAGCCAGGAGTCAGAGGCCAGAAGTAAGAAGTCAGAAGTAAGAAGTCAGAAGTCAGAAGTCAGAAGTTCACACCGGCTAGAAGCCCGTGCCTGGAGCTTATACATTTTGAGGCCCGAAGGGCCGCACCAACGAAGCCCTGGGCAACGCCCAGGGAAATCAGATGTCGCGCCAAACGCCGAGCCCTGAAAGGGCGATCCCAGCGCACCGTTCAGTTCCCACACATAGCGTTCGTCATATTCGACTTCGTAGGCCTCCAAAAACCGCCGATAGTCCTCCTCGAAGCTTGTCGACCGGTGGTGTGCCTCTTGCTGCTCGATGTACTTTACGACGCTGTCCACCTAACTGGGGCTTACCGAGAACCCTCTGTAGCCGCTCTGCCAATGAAACCCGCCCGATCCTGGAGCCTGCCTCTTAATCCACTTAGAAGACTGGTTTTGATCTCCTCCACCACCTCGGCCAAAGCATGGTTCTTGGAAAGGCGGAAGAGGGCATGAACGTGGTCGCTCGTGCCTCCCACTCGGAGGGCCGCACAGGCAGACTCGCGGGTTTTCCCTGAGCGTCGCCCAAAAGGGCGTCGCCCAGGGCTTTGTTGGTGCGGCCCTTCGGGCCTAGAATGTGCAAACTCTAGCCACGGGCCTCCAGCCCGTGGGAACTTCTTACTTCTTCCTTCTGGCTTCTGTCTTCTTGCTTCTGACTACCACCGAACTCTCACCCGATAAGTCAACACGGCCTCGCCGTTGGCCGGCACAGGCACCGTAAAGCGAGCCGAGAAGGCGGAGGTCTTCTCATACTTGAAGTTCGACTGCTCCATCGTCCAATCGCCGCCGATGGGCTCATTCACCTCAATCGTGACCGGCCCGGACTTGTGGTTTCGCAGGGTAATTTGGAAGGCCATTTCGCTGGTGCGCCGGTCGATCTTCTGGTAGTCGGTCTGTTTTCGCTCTGCGACGATGTCAAACGCATTGCCGATGTGCAGGTCGAGGGTCTCGTCTTTCGGCGTGTGATCAATGTGGTCCTCGCCAATGAACTGGAGCCGGCCCTTCGAGTCTCCTTGATACACGCGCATAGTGCCGGCCGGCAGTGGCATGCCCAGCGAGTTGGCCCGTGAGTTCTTGAACTTCAGGTGCACTTCAACCGGATTTTTGATGGGCTCACCGGGCTGGATGGCGTCGCGATAGTAGTAACTCTGGCCGCTCACCTCATAGTGCTTCTCAATCGGGAACGAGGCCGCTTCCAGCAGACTGATCTGCTTGCTTTCGTTGTTCTGCACGGTGGTGCGGCGTTCGAGGGTGTAAAGGTGATACTCAGAGATGTTCTCCTGGGCAAACTGGGGCGGCGCCGCTGCCGGGGGTGCCACCATCTCGGCTCGACCCATCGACATCATTAGGCGTGGCTGCACCACATTCACCGCACCTGCCACAAGCTGAAGCTGGGCGTTGCGAAACTCAGTACCAGAATTGTTGACGAGAGTCACCCACCCGTTCAAGGCCGCGGTCTTCTCGGTGCTGGCGACAGTCACAACGTAGTCGGCGTTCCAGTTCATGTCGCTGGTGAGATAGGAGGCCTCTACCGTTTGCGGTCCCGCGTGACGATTGCTGAGCAGCCAGATGAGAGTGGGCTTGCTGTAAAGGTTGGGCGGCAGGTCAGGGAAGATGTAGTGTGCCCCAGGGATGCCGGTTTCAATCTGGTTGCCGATTTGCCACACCGGCCCGCTGTCATTGTTGGCCAGCAGCGTAGCCTTGGTTTCAAATTGCTGCTGGGTGTTATTCTCCATGCGGGAACGCACCAAGGTGACTTCGCGGCCCACGTACTTTTCAAGCAGCTTCTGGGGATTCAGCAAGTCGTATTCGTAATTCTGCTCGAGCACCGTGAGGTCCTGGGGAGCCGTCTGGGAGGCGATATGGACCGTCGCCGGATTGGCCCTGGCAGCGATGTCCATAAACCTCATGTGGAGTTCGCCTGTGGGGAGATCAAGGCGCCGGACGTCGCGCACCAGCGCTTGGTTCTGATTGTAGACCGTCACCGCCACCTCCTGTTGGTCACTAAGGGTAGAGGTGACGGTGGTGGTGGCGGCGGCGGGGCCGGATGACTGCCCCGCGGCCAGCGAGGCGGTGGCGAACAGCGTGAGAATCACGGCAGAGGCGAAACGGGGGAAGTGAGCGGGCGATTGCTGGGTGAACATAGGCCTCCTTCCAGAGATGGCAACTTTAGCTTTCCATTTTAGTAGACACCGAAGGGCTGCGATGGGAAGCTAAAGGGCCGCGGAGGCTTAGTGTGCGAATTCCTCGCCAAGCCGCCAAATCTTCCGTAGTTGGTCAAGAGGCTATTGCTCGAAGTGATTCGCATCAGCACCCACATTCTCGCTTTGGCTTGTTAGAATAAGCGAGGCATCTAAAGGAGGTCGGCGGCCCTGAAAGAGGGCGATCAAATCAGGGCATGGTGAAGGCGTGGCGGTGCAATCCGAAGTAAGGGCTGCTATTCGCAAGCTGAACTCGCCACACGCGTTTCTTACTGCACCAGGTTCGCCAAGAAGCGCCGCTTTCAGCAGGCTCGGGAGGTTCGTTGACCCCCCCGGGGGTGTTTTTGCAAAAACGAACCCGAGAAGTTATTTAGAATCAACAAAAGTGCCGAAAAACGAACCTAAAACGAACCTAAACGAACCCAAGCCGCACGGGTCATGAACGGTACAAGTCCCGTAGAATTAGCAGGGCATTCATGGCGACAACGAAACGAACCCAAGCCCGCATGGCAGAGGCTCTGGCCCGTGCTTGGCAAGCCAAACTCGCAAAGCACGAGCTGCAAAGCGCACCACTTTCGCCGAGAAGAACACAGCCCCCCAGGAGGCGTGCCAGGTTCTTGGGAGGGTCGTAGGCCCCCCCGGGGGTGTTTTTTTGCAAAAACGAACCCGAGAAGTTATTTAGAATCAACAAAAGTGCCAAAAAACGAACCTAAAACGAACCTAAAGAAAGCGCCGGGATAAACCGACCTGGAGTTGAGGATGAAAGAGCCTCACAGGAAAGGAGTAGCGATCCACCCTGACCCCGAGTCATGCGCCAGCAGC
>DATJYK010000092.1:0-4405 GCA_035578005.1 Terriglobia bacterium | reverse complement strand
GCTTTCTTTTCATCCTTCGCGCGAGTAGCAAGCAATTCCAGCAACATGGCATCGCGCTCGCCTTCGAGTTCTTCAATCGAACGGTTACCGGCTTCTTTCAAAACCCCTTCGAGCAGCGTTTGCTTAACCTCGGGGCTGAATTCGGTGATTTTCCCGAGATCTTTCCACCATGCCGCCAACGGGCCCGTGAACTGCGCCAGGAAATGCTGCATCCCACCTTGACCGCCGCCTAGGTGAAACAGAAGATTGGGCCCCATGACACCCCACCGCAGCCCGGGCCCCCAACACACAGCTGTGTCCGAGTCAGCAACATCGAGCACGCCTTGCTCGATGAGGTACACGACTTCGCGATAGAGGGCAGCCTGAAGGCGATTCGCGACGTGGCCGACTACCTCTTTGCGGACGTGAATCGGTTTCTTGCCGATCGATTCGTAGAAGGCGATCGCCTGTTCAACGGTTTCCGGCGATGTTTTCGCGCCGGCAACCACTTCGACCAGAGGAATGACATGTGGAGGATTAAAAGGGTGCCCGGTCACGCAACGTTCGGGATGCTTGCAGGCAGACTGCATCACGCTCATGGTCAACCCGGATGAACTGGAGGCGATGATGGAATCTGCCGGGGTCGCAGCGTCCATGTCCGCGAACAGCTTGATCTTGAAGTCCTGGCGTTCGGGGCCGTTCTCCTGGACCAGGTCGGCGTCAGCGAGCGCCTTCTTCATGTCGGTCGTGAACTTTAGATGCTCGCGTGAGGCGTTGGGCGAGAGTCCGATGACGGTCAGGTCTTTCCAGGCGGCATCAACGAACTTGCGGAGGTTTGCTTCCGCGTTGGGCGCTGGGTCCGTAGCAGTGACGTTGAAACCACGTGCCAGGTACAAGGCCGCCCAACTCGCGCCAATCACGCCTGTACCGACGATTGCTATGTTCCGAATCTGCTTGTTCTTTGCCATCAGAGTCATCTCCATTCTTGTTATGCGACTGCTGTTTTAGTGGAGGTTTCCCCCACAGCCTTCGCTGGTTGTGATCCATGGTGATTCACGATGAGTCGAGAACCTCTCTGGCCGGTGAAGTAGGTCCAGACCCACTGCAGGAAGACGGTCAAACGGAGACTCGAGGTGGCCAGGAACTGCAGGTGGATGGCTGCCCAAGCAAGCCACGCACCGAAGCCGCTCACTCGCACCTTGTGACTTTGCAAAACTGCAAAGCCCTTGCCTACCACCGCCATGTTTCCTTTGTCGAAGTAACTAAAAGGACCCGGCGGCGCACTGCCGGTGATGCGGCCGTGAATCACTTTTCCGGCATAACGTCCTTGCTGCATTGCGACCTGCGCAACACCGGGAAGCGGCTTGCCCTTTTCCTCGAATGATGCCGTATCTCCCACCACGAAAATCTCGGGGTGTCCAGGCACGGTAACGTCTCCTTGAACGCGCACTCGCCCGGCACGGTCGGTTTCCACATTCAGCCACTTGCCCGCAGGCGACGGTGCAACCCCCGCCGTCCAGATGACTGTCTTACTGGCGATGCGCTCTCCCGCGACGACGATGCCGTCGGCGTCAATGCGATCTACGCTGTGCCCGAGCTTTACTTCGACTCCTAAATCCTCGAGCCTTCGCTTCGCAGCCGCCGAGAGATCCTCCGAGAACGGGGGCAAAACTCGCGGGGCCATGTCGACGAGCACAATTCTTGCGGAAGCGGGATCGATCCGGCGGAAATCTGACTTCAGTGTGGTTCGGACCAGAATCGCCAGAGCGCTGGCCATCTCTACACCTGTTGGGCCGGCGCCGACCAGGATGAAGGTCAAGAGCTCAGGATGCTGGCTCGGATCCTCTTCGGCCTCCGCCTGCTCGAATGTCTGCAAGATTTTATTTCGGCTCGACACGGCATCCGCGAGGCTCTTCAGCCCGGGCGCGTGCTCCTCAAATTCGTTATGACCGAAATAGCTGTGCGTCGCTCCCGTGGCGAGGATGAGGTAATCGTAGGCAACGGGAACTCCGTCGCGATCCGCATCGCTGACGAAAACGCACTTTCGCTCTTTGTCCACACCGCCGACTTCTCCCAAAATGACGGTGACGTTCTTCTGCTTTCGGAAAATGCTGCGGATCGGCGTCGCAATCTGGCTAGGGGTGAGCGCTGCCGTCGCCACCTGGTAAAGCAGCGGCTGGAACAGGTGATGGTTGGTGCGGTCAATCAAGATCACCTGTGCGGGTGTGTTCTTGAGGGCCTTGGCGGCGGCCAGTCCGCCAAAGCCACCGCCGACGATGACGATTCGTGGTTGAGCCATTTGTTCCTCGAGTTGCCTCAATCCGCCGCGACCGACGCGTGTTGCGGAGCTGGGATTGTGCCGCTTGCCCGAAAACCGGCGATATCGTCAGTGGTGAAGCCAAGCTCCTTCAGCACCTCGTCGTTATGCTCGCCGATTCCGGGCGCGCGCCGGGCGGGCATTTTAGTAACGCCGTGCACCTGAATCGGACTGCTGATAGTCGAGGTCAGCTTCTCGCCGGCTCCCTCGAGCGGAACGACAATGTCATTCGCTCGCAATTGCGGATCATTCACGACTTCGTGCGGCTCACGCACGGCGCCGAAGGTGACCTGAACGCCGTTGAAGACTTCATACCAATGCGACATTGGCTCGGAACCAAAGATCTCATCGAGAATTGCTGTCAGTTGCGGCCGGTTCTGCGCCAGCTTGGCTGCATCGGAGAATCGCGGATCCGTCAGGATATCTTCACGGCCGATGGCTTTCAGGACCGCGGGCACCTTGTCCGGAGTCACTACAAGAACGAACCAGGTGCCATCGGAGGAGTGATACACGTTCAAAGCCGCATTTGCCGGATGCGCCCGATCATGCAGCCCATAGAAATTCGCGCCGCATAGAGCGGCCTGAATAAAGACGCTGGCCGACCAGACACCTGCGGCCAGGAGTGAAGTGGTGACGTAGGATCCCTTGCCGGTGCGTTCGCGACGATAAAGCGCGGTCGCAATCGCCGCGTAAATGCAGACCGCAGTCGCATTGTCCCCGCTGCCTGCCACTGGCCAGGTGGGCGGCGATCCAGCGTCGCGTGTCATGGATAGCAAACCGCTGCGCGCCCAGTAAGCCGTGATATCGAATCCCGGAAGAGCGGCGTCCGGGCCTTTCTCGCCGAAGCCGGTAAGATCGGCATAGATCAGACGCGGATTCCACTTCGCGACGTCGTCATATTCGAGCTTCAGTTTCTTGCGCGCCGAATGCGGCGTGTTGACGATGAACACGTCGGCCCACTTGGCTAACCGCTCGAGAACCTGCTGCGCGCTCGCGGCTTTTAGATTGAGCGCAACGCCACGCTTGTTTCGATTCGCCAATTGGAAGGGATAAGGCTCTTCCGAACGCGGCTGCGGCGGGATCTTCTGCCCCTTTCTCCACAGCTCTCCGTCGGGCGGCTCGACTTTGATAACGTCCGCGCCGAAGTCGGATAAGATCGTCGCCGCACCGGGACCCGCGATAAAGCTGGCCAGGTCTACCACCTTCAACCCTGAGAATATGTTTTCATCTGTCATGCGAATCTCCTGAGTTATGAATTCCTTCGCAGTTCTAGTTCAAGGCAATCCCGAGATGCGAGCGACGGGACCTCCCGGTCTGCAGCCCTGGACCCTGTGGCCTTAACGTCCCTGAAACTGCGGTGCGCGTTTAGCCAGAAAAGCGGTTGTGCCTTCCTTCTTGTCTTCCGAGCCTGCACAGATCCCAAAGAGCGATGCCTCGATCAGAAGACCTTCCGAGACGCTTCCGTCGAGCCCTTTATTAACCGCATCGATCGAAAACTTCACGCCGAGCGGAGCGTTGGCATTGATCTGACTGAGGATGGCTTCGCATCGTGCGATCAGGTTGGCGAGCGGGACCACTTCGTTGACCAATCCGGTTCGATATGCTTCCTGAACGCTGATGATTTCGCCGGTGAGAATCAATTGCAGCGCCCTGCCCTTACCGATCAAGCGCGGAAGGCGCTGCGTTCCACCGGCGCCGGGCATGATTCCGAGCTTGACTTCGGGCTGACCGAACTTCGCATTCTCGGAAGCAATTCGGATGGTGCACGCCATGGCCAGCTCACAGCCACCGCCAAGAGCGAAGCCATTCACCGCGGCGATCACCGGTTTGCCGAGATTTTCGATGAGTTCGGTCGCGGCCTGCGCATGTCGGGTTGACTCCTCCGCCTGCACGCCGGTGGAGGTTGACATTTCAGCAATATCTGCGCCTGCGGCGAACGCTTTGTCGCCGCTGCCGGTCAGAATGACACCGCGAACGCTCGCGTCATCGCGGGCGTCCTGAAAGACATCCTTGAGCTCGGAGAAAACTGCCTGGCTCAGTGCGTTGAGAACCTTGGGCCGGTTGAGGGTCACATACGCAATCGGACCTTTCTTCTCGTAGAGAAGGTTT
>DATJYK010000091.1:0-32880 GCA_035578005.1 Terriglobia bacterium | reverse complement strand
CAAACGCTCGGGCATGTTCTGGACCGTCCGAGGAGCGAACGCCATCGTGGCCCTGCGCTGCTGTTGTCTCAACGGCCGCTTCGAGGATTACTGGGAGAGCCGCCGGGCAGCCTGACTTCCACTTTTATGTCGCGCACCCGTCTGCTCCGTTCTGCTCCGTCTACTCCGCTAGGTTCTGTGCAGCTATCGCGGGTGTTCCAGTACCTTGAGCGCCCGTGTTTGCCAAACGCATTTGCCGCAGTCTATACTGCGTCCCGCTGCAAATTGCGAATGGAGGGGCTTTACAATGACAACGATCGTTCCGTTTCGTCTGTTCCGAAACCTGTTTACAGCCTTCTTAGTTTTGGTCGCCTGTAGCCTTTCGGCTTCTGCGCAAACTCGCAAAATTCTTGGGGGATACTTCGAGGAGTGGAGCATCTACTATGCGGGATACAACATCGCCAACCTGCAACAGAATGGGGTTGCCAATCAGTTGACGCATCTTTTCTACGCCTTCGCCAATGTAACCACGGACCCGGCGCCGGCTTGCGCGCTGGCTGACACCTGGGCTGATTATCAAACTCCCTACCTGCCGAGCGTCAGCGGCGCGCCGTATACGGGCCCGCTGTATGGCAACTTCGCCGCGATTCAGCAGCTCGAGCAGCTTCATCCCAAGCTGAATGTCCTGATTTCCATCGGCGGCGCGTCGGCTGCGAACACCGCGGCCTTTGTGACCGCCGCCAGTACAGCATCCGGCCGGCAGGCATTGGCCGCCTCCTGCATCAGCCTCTTTATCCAGGGCAACATCGCTTCGGGCATCACCGCGCCGGGCCTATTCGATGGAATAAATATCGACTGGGAATTTCCAACCTCGAGCGACACGCAGAACTTCTCGGCGCTGTTGCTGGAGTTCCGCAAACAGCTCAACCAGCTTTCGGCATCTACCGGCAAGAAATACATCCTCAGCTTCGATGGGCCGGCAGGCGCCCAGAATTACGTCAACATCAACCTTCCTCAGGCGGCATCGTACGTGGATTTCATCACCATCGACGGCTACAACTACGCCGGGTCGTGGGACACGCAAACGAATGACGCCTCGTCGTTGTACGACTCCCCCCAGGATCCTGCGTACGGGCAGGATCTCGACATCAATGACACGGTGAACGCTTACCTGCAAGCGGGCGTACCTCCTTTCAAGTACACCATGGGCGTGCCTCTGTATGGCGCGGGATGGACGGGCGTTCCGAACATCAACCACGGCCTGTACCAGAATTCAACCGGCCCCTCGCCTGTTCCCTTGGCAAACGGCACCGGCTTGTGCACCGACCTGTCAGGCAGCACTCCGGGATGTGACGTTCTGCTGACGCAGGGCCTCGCCACGTATTCCACACTCGTCAA
This sequence comes from Terriglobia bacterium, assembly GCA_035578005.1. Classification (GTDB taxonomy): domain Bacteria; phylum Acidobacteriota; class Terriglobia; order UBA7540; family UBA7540; genus Gp13-AA77. Next base: position 31,503 of record DATJYK010000091.1, on the reverse strand, counting down.
TCTGGCGGCCAATGGCTACGTTCAGCATTTCGATCCCGTGCGAATCGCAGAGCAGCTTTACAACCCCACTCTGGGCACCTTCTACACCTACGACGACTTGTGGACGGCAACACAAAAGATGGCCTATATCAACGCAATGGGACTTGGCGGCGCCTACGTTTGGGCGCTGAAAGACGACAGCCCGAATGGTGGTATGGTGAAAGCCATGGCCAGGGGCCTGGGAAACTAGCCACCTGAACTGATGTGTCTCGTTAACGTCTCAGCGGGACTTGAAGGGTGCCTTCGGTACGGCCCGTAGCTTGCCTCCGTAAAAGCTGGCGAGGACGTCCGGAGGCAAGGGATGGTCAAAGTCCTCGGGAACCTCGAAGCGCCCGCGATCGATGCCTCAAGAGAAGCCTTTCATGGGCGGACGCGAACTCTGCAGAGGCTTCTTTGGCGAGCCGATCGGTTTCATCATCGAATTGGTCACCAAATGACCCTAAGCCCTTCATAGAGGCTGAACTTTTCATCTGGAGTCACAATTGGAATATTCTCGGTCAGAGACTGAGCGATGATTTGCCGGTCGAACGGGTCGCTATGAAGGAGCGGCAGTTCAAACAAAGCGAACGCGTGGTCAGCCGTGTAGGGTAGGATGCGAATACCAAGATCTTTAAGAGCCTGCTGCGTGTCCGACGCGGAAAGCTTGATCTTCTCTCGGGCTTGCTTGATCGCGATCTCAGAAAGAGAGACTGCGCTCAACTCGAGGATATTGCCTGTAGTCTCCAAGGCGGCCGTCGCGCGTCGGGTTAGCCGCTCGGGTGATTCAAACGCCCAAATCAGAATCGCGGTGTCGAGAAGCAGACGCACTTCTTAGCGCCCTTCGAGGAAGGCGTCAACCTCTTGGTCTGTCATGGGCTTCCACCAGTTCGGATCGAGGATTTGAATTTTGCCTCTAAGGGTGCCGAGCTTCCTTTTTCTCCGCAACGGTCTACTTGTCCGCACCAGATCGGCAACCGGCACACCACGGCGACAGATGGTTACGGATTCGCCGCCCTCAACAGCCTTGATCAGCTCGGGGAGCCTGTTCTTGGCTTCCGCTACATTTACTTCCATAGCCGAATGATAGCCATGTGTGATGGCCATGTCAAATGACGCGGACTTCGCAAGTGGACCGCCTACTCTTGCCGGGCGAATAGCTCTGTGTGGATGCTGTTCTTGGCGATGGACCCCCTAGCCGAAGACCGAACCGCGGGGCAGCAGGTTCAACACGCGGGCCCAGGGCAGGTTCGGTCTGAAATGCGCCCGCTGCGCGTCCGTCAGTAGTGGCAATGTATCCAGCGTGTACCTAACCATTTTCTTCTTCATAGCGTTGCCTCTCTGTTCGAGTTGCTTGTCGAGCTGAGATGATCCGGATCTGAGTACGGCCCTCGAAAGATCGCTGACGGGTATCGTTCAACTCGAGATCACGACAGGCTATTGGGAACGCGTGGGAAAGTTGCGCGCCCGCCTCTTCCGCCATCGCCTCCGGCCGAAACTGGCCGATTCGCTGATCGCGCAATGCTGCCTCGATCACGACGTTCCCCCTAATTACACGAGATCGTGACTTTGCGGGTTTTCAAAGACTCGCGGGCTTTACGCATCCTGAGGCTCGAACCGGGCGTTTAAGTGCCCTGGGTGGTCCCAGCTGCGGAATGTTGACTTGCGTGTTCTACTCGGTTAAATCCCATTAACCTGTGCGACGGTAGTCGTCGGGCAGGTGGCGCTCCAGATCACAAGCGTCGTGCAGGACTCGGGCCACTTCAATTGCTCCTTCATGGCGCCGACGATAGAGCAGAAAATGCCTCGGACTCTTTACCATGCCGCTTGCGCCTGCCCGGTCCCGGCTGAAACGGAGGTGATAGGTTCGGGCACCACTGCTCAGCTCGGGTCTTTCCGTAGAGCCTATACGTTCGGGATCGGCCCCGATATCGCGAAAAGCCTGTTTCAAGAGAGAGCGATAACGCGCCGCGGCGCGGCTCCCAAATCTTTCTTCACTCCACTTCAACGCCTCGCGAATATCGCGCAGCGCAGCCGGAGCCAGAATTATTTGCAGTGATCCGCCAACTTTAGGCACGTTTGCGGGTGGACGCGAGTTCGACCGAAGCTTCCTTCCCAAGTCGGTCGATCTCTTCATCAAGCTCTTCCATCGAACGAAACTCTATGCCTTCGCCCCGACCAATCTGGTCAAATCCCTCCTCAGCGGCCTTGCGCAGCCATTGCAACTTCGCCTGCTCTTCTCCTTCCCGATGCTCAAGCAGCCGCAAGCCCTCGCGGACGATCTCGCTGGCGTTGCCGTAACGCCCGGAGGTAACTCTAGTTTCGATGAACCGGTCGAAGTGATCCGTTAGGTTAATGTTGCGCGTGGGCATGGGCCTCTCCGAAAATCTAACGGTAACACAATTGGCAAACATTGCCAACATTAGTAAGGGTTGCGGTGGAAGAAAAAGGACCACGACGCCGCCTGAGTGACAAGGGAACCCTAGCCGAAGACCGAACCGCGGGGCAGCAGGTTTAACACGCGGGCCCAGGGCAGGTTCGGTCTTTAAGCGTTCCAGTTGGAGGACGCTTGTTCGGCCGGGAAATCTGATGGCAGCAGGGTGCGGCGTGTTGGTGGCGGAGTGGCGCCCCCGGGCAGTGTTGGGTGTTCGCTTTCTACCACCCGCCAGGCATCGCGAAGCGGCACGAAGTAGTCGGACACCGCGCGCAGGGCGTCTCCGGTAGGTTGGGCGCTGGCCTTGACAATCTGATAGCGCATGGTCTCGTAGAACACTTCAAGCTTGGTCGCCACTTTGGGGCCGGCCTCGTGATCGAGCATGGCCTCGAGGTGGCTGATAATCGCCATGGCGCGGTTCGCTTCGTTGGTCTTGTGCTCGAACTTGCCGCTGTCGGCAGCCCGGGCAGCCTCTTGAAGCGCGCGAATGATCTGCTCGTAGGCCTGCACAATCACGCCCACGGGGCTGGCGAACTCGGCGGCCTGTACACGGTAATTGCGAGCGACGTCGTAACTCATGGCATATCCTAACCGTTGCTGGAAGTTGAGCTAACCTGGCCCCCAGCTTGTTGAATCAGCGAGGGCAGTTGCTGTAAGGTCGCATTCACCTGGCTGTACTCCGTGAGCCACTGCTGCTCTTGCTGCTGGAGGTTTGAATTGAAGTCGTTGATGGTGTTTGTGACGTCCTGCTCTTCTTGATTAATCCCTTTCAGGTCGAGGGCAAGCACTCCCTGAGTTGGGTCGTTTAATTTGTTGATATCGTCATAGAGCTGCCCCCCAAAGCCGCTCACGAAATCAGGACCCTGGAAAAAGTTTTGTACCGCTGAGGCGTTGCTGGTGAGCGCTGAAGTCAGGGTACCCGTGTTCACTGACAGTGTGCCGTCCTGCTGCAGGTTGACGCCGAGCGACGCCAGGCCATTAATGCCGTTATTTCCGCTCATGAAGAAGTTGATGTCGCTGGCGAGCGTTGCCTGCACCTGTTGGAGCGCCGAATCGGAGAAAAGGGGTGGCTGCGAACCGGAGCCGGCCGTGTAAGTGAACTCGGTGTTCATCGCCTGGGCCACCGCATTGTATGCAGAAACGAAATCGTTGATGGCAGTGGTGGCCTGGTTCACATCGGGCGTCACCGAGACGGTCACCGGCGAAGCCGATGTCCCTTGCAGAGAGAAGGTGACACCAGGAATCACGCCCGTAACGGTATTGCTGGATTCCGTGATCGGGACCCCATTCACCGAGAGAGAAGCGTCCTGGCCTTTCACGGCGGTGCTCAAGCCAAGGCCGCTGCTATCCGTCAGATTGGTGATATTGCCTGCGCCGCCGCCTGTATTGCTGGTGAGGGTCAGGAATGACCCGGCAGAGTCATTGACGATGCTGGCCGTAACACCGTAGTTCCCATTGTTAATCGTAGAGACGAGGCTGCTCAGGGTGTCGCTGCTGCCGACATTGATGGTGTAATTGGTGCTGCCGATTGTGTACTGGACCGTCCCTGCGCCCACGGCGGCGGTTGCTGAGCTCTGCGGTTGGCTCGTAAGAATCGCGGTACTCGCCAGATTGTTGACAACCAGTGAGTAGTTCCCCGTACTCGTCCCGGAAGCCGCGCTCGCGGTAACTACGCCTGAGTTGGAAGAGTTCGCGGCCCGGGCAGAAAGGGCCCCGGCCGGGTCCTGGAGCGCCTGCGTCGCAGTCTGCAGGCTTGTCACCAGGTTGGTGATGGATTTCAGGTCAGAAATCTGACTGTTATAGAACGACTGCTCGGCGGTGTAGACACTTTCGCCGGCTTGGGCGGCCGCGGTAAGGCTCTGCACGACCGACTGCACGTTTATTCCCTGGCCAAATCCGAACGAGGATCCGCTTATGTTAAGCGTGCTGGCGGTGATTGGACTACTGCCCATCGTGGCTCCTTACTTAGCCCTTGTCAGCTTTTGTCTGCTGCTGGGTTTGAAGAAACTGATACAGCTTTTCTGCGCTGCTCAGCACGGCGGACGGCGGCGCCTGGAAGATCACCTGACCGCTGGTTTCGTCGATAACCTTGAAATAGACCTTGTGCCCGTTTTCAGCGAGCTGGTAGCTTACTGCGAGCTGCTGCGGTTGTTGAACGGAAGAAGAAAGAGAGCCGTCCCGGGCGCCCGGTGACGGGGGCGGCGCCGTGAACCGTGCCGGCTTGTCCCCGGCGGGGTTGGTTGCGGGTGCGGGATCGCTCCCACCTACTGTCACAACCGGAGGTGGCGAATCAACCTTCACGGAATGTCATGCTCCTAACGAAATTACGAAGGGGCGGAGTTTTGCTCCACCCCTTCGCGTCAAGTCCGCCAGGGAGGTTACTGGAAGAGACGAAGAATCTGCTGAGTGGACTGATTCGCCTGGCTCAGAGATGAGATGCCTGTCTGCTCAAGCACTGACAGTTGGGCTTCCTGCGATACGTCTTGCGGAATATTCGCAGACTGGATCAGGTTATTGGCTGCGGTCAGGTTCGTCACCTGGTTCGCAATCACGTTCTGCGCGGCAGTCAGCCGGTTCAGCGTGGCGCCGAGCGTTCCGCGATCCTGAGCGATGGTGGAGACGGCCGAGGTGATGTCGGTCAGAGCCGTTGCCGCATTGGTCGTGCTGGTCAGGCTGTCGCTGCCCAAGCCGAGGCCTGCGGAGCTCAGCGCGCCGATGGTGACGCCAATCGAGTTGGCGCTGCTGCCCAGGAAGATGCTGGTGGTCGAAGACGTAAACACGGAGCTGCTGTTGAACGTGGTCTGGGCGCCGATCCGATCGATTTCAGCTTTGATCGACGTGAATTCGTTGTCGAGTGCGCTTGCCTGTGAGGTGGTAAGACCACCGTTGGCAGCTTCGGTTGCAATCGTGACAGCGCGGTTGAGCAGGTTTGTGACCTGGCCCAGCGAACCGTCAGCAGTCTGCAGCAGACCGATTCCGGTGTTGGCGTTGTTGGATGCCTGGTTCAGCGTCGCAACGTCAGCCGTTAGTGAGTTCGAGATGGACAGGCCGGCAGGATCGTCGGCGCCGCTGTTGAGCCGAGAGCCGGAAGACAACTGAACCAGCGTGTTCTGCAGAGACGCATTGGTCTGGTTGAGTTGATTTTGGGCCTCGAGAGACGTGATGTTGTTCAGAAGACTGAGTGACATTGAAATCTCCTTAATAGTTGATTTCGTTTCCGGCTCGGCCCGGGAGCGGCGGCCCACTGCCGTCTGCCCTCCGTTCCCGATTCACGGAACGGTTCCTTTGTGAACAGTTACCCTATCGGCGACGACCTCAAATCCTTTAATCGATCTGTGGCAAATTTTTTCGGTGTCGGCTTCGCTCGGTTTTGACGAGTAAAGGCTGATAGGAAAAGATGTTGACGCACAACCACAGGCGACCTGCTTCCTGCGGGCCCCGGCCATTGCTCAAATCTGTAAGGGTCGAGAGGGATGGTGGAGTGACGCTGGAACATGAGCTTTAATTGCCCGGCCTGGGCCCTTCGCGAGACGTTGCCTTCGAGTCGAAGGAGGTAAGGGGCAGAATTTTCGTTCTGCCCCTTGCGTTGCACGTTGGGAAGGGGGGATAGGAGGTTACTGGAAGAGCTTGAGAATGCTTTGCGTCGACTGATTCGCCTGCGTCAACGCCGAGATGCCAGTCTGCTCGAGCACCGAGTACTGCGCTTCCTGGCTGACATCCTGGGGTATGTTCGCTGAGCGGATCAGGTTTTGAGCTGAAGTCAGGTTCGTCACCTGGTTCGCAATCACGTTCTGCGCGTCGGTTAGCCGATTTAGCGTAGCGCCGATGGTGCCGCGGTCCTGGGCGACGGTTGAGACGGCCGCGTTGATGTCAGTCAGAGCTTGCGCCGCATTGGTGGTGCTCGTCAGGCTGTCGCTGCTCAGGTTGAGCGCCGTAGAGCTCAGCGTGCTGATGTTAATGCCAATCGAGTTGGCCGCGCTGCCCAAGAAGATGCTGGTGGTAGAGCCTGTAAAGACATTGGTGCTGTTGAAGGTGGTCTGGCTGCCGATGCGGTCGATTTCCGCCTTGATCGATGTGAATTCGTTGTCGAGCGCGGCCGCCTGCGAGGTCGTCAGGCCGCCGTTGGCAGCTTCAGTAGCGATGGTAATGGCCCGGTCGAGCAGGTGCGTAACTTGGCCGAGCGAGCCATCAGCGGTCTGCAACAAACCAATTCCGGTGTTGGCATTGTTCGAGGCCTGATTCAGTTGTGTGATGTTCGCTTGCAGCGAGTCCGCAATGGACAGACCGGCGGGATCATCCGCGCCGCTGTTCAGGCGCGAACCTGAGGACAGTTGCACCAGCGTATTCTGCAAAGACGCGTTGGTCTGGTTAAGCTGGTTTTCGGCTTCTAGCGAAGTGATGTTGTTCAGAAGGCTGATTGACATTACGATTCTCCTTTTTCGCTTCGTTCCGTCAAGCTAACTTTCACTTCGGCCTGAGAGCTTCGGCCCATCGCCTTCTGCCCTCCATTTCCGACTCGCGGAACGCGCCTCAAAAGAGCAATCTGTTCTCCAATTTGCGCTTCTAATGTTTCGTGTAATCTCCGCTGGACCCTAAATTGGCCTGTAACACATTGTGTTTGTTGTGTTAAGTGAACAACTACAGGTGTGACTAAGAAAGCTTGCGTCGGAGCTTTTATTAGAATTCTGTTGAGATTATGAGAGCTTGTTCAGGGTTCAAGCGGAAGTGACGGCGGTGAAGCTTTGTCCAGTGCGCTGTTGAAGTTCGGCCCACGCTTGGTGAAGCTTGGGGGAGTCAGGAAAGCGTTCGCGGCCAGCTCGCAGAATTTCCTCGACGCGCGGCCACTCCCCAAGTTGGGCGCGGATGCTAGCCGCCCGCAAGAAGTTCTCCGCCGTAGGCTCTACAGCGGTCAAGCGCCGATCGGCGGTCTCCGCCGCGAGCTTGGGGTTACCCATCCAGACCGCAGCCATAATGAGAATGTCATAGAGCTCGCTGAAGTTAGGCTCGCGTTCGATGGCTCGCTCCATGTGCCGAAGCCCGGCCGCGGTGCGGCCAAGCCGCGCTTCTGAAACCCCGAGTTTGCTCTCGACGATGGCCGCTGCCCCACCGAACTCCTGGGCCTTCCGATAGCAACGGCAGGCAGCGTGGAAGTCGCCCGCGTGGTAGTAAGCATCTCCTTGAGTCTCAAACACTAACACGCTACGTCCGCCAAGCTGTTCGGCGCGCTTTAGCCGCTTCAGCCCTTCCGGGTACCGCTCCAGCCGCACCAGGGCAATTCCGGCAAAGGCCCAGGCGCGGTGGGACTTCGGGTTTAATTCGATCACCCGCTCGAAACAGGCAAGCGCGGCTGCGGGATCGCGGAAAGTGTCGAGCTCCTCAATGCCGAGCTCGAAGTGAGCCTGAGCGTCATTGGGCTTCTCGCGGACCTTTTCCCGGCCTAACTCACGGTAAAACTTGCTCTTACGCAACCGGGTCTCAGCGTCCACTGCCAAGCCGAAGTGATGAATCACGAAATCAGCTTCGCCAAGCTGGCGGCCCGTCGCCAGGATGCGGTAGCCGGTGGTCTCGTGGACGCGACCTTCAAAATAGATGTCCGGGTGGCGCCGGAACAGCCGTATGTTTTGGTGCTCGACGTAAGCCGGGTACTGGCGGGCCCCCTCCAGCCGGTTTGGGTTCGGTTTGGCCGGAGTATCCCACAAACGGTTGGTGAGAGTAAGGACGTAGTTCCAGATCGTGACCTTATAACCGGCGAGGTCCTGACGGGCGAGGAGTGCAGGAATGGACTGAGGAGCTACTGGATCCAGTACCTCGTCAGCATCCATGAAGAGGATCCAGTCGGCGCGGTTCTCTTCAAGCACGCGGTTGCGGGCTTTCGAGAAGTCGTTCTCCCAGGGAACCGCGATCACCCTCGCGCCGTAGCGGCTGGCAATCTCTACACTTGCGTCCGTTGAGCCCGTGTCGCCGATGACAATCTCGTCTACCACTCCATGTGTGCTTTCGAGACATCGGGCTAGGTCCGCCTCGGCGTCTTTGACGATCATGGACAAGCCAAGCGATTGACTCATTGCTTCATTGACTCATCGGCTCAATGCTATTGCAGCTCGATCACCCGATGACCCGATCGCCCGATCATCCGATTCCTCTCCAACCAACGCCTCAATGCGCTCCCGATATAGCTTGGTGATCACGGACCACCGGAAGCTCGCGCGAACCTTTTCTGCCGCTGCCGCCCCGCGCTGTGCAGCTTCTGCGCGGTTCTCATAGACACGGCGAAGGGTGCGGGCCAGCTCGCCGCTATCGGGCTCGAACCAGGTAAAACCGCCCACCAGTTCGCCGAAAGGCGGGGGCGTATCAGGAACTCGAACTTCCTTGGCTGGAACCAGATAAGCTGTAGCCGTCGTACAGAAATCTCGCGAAGGGCCGGTCGCAGTGGTGATCACAGGCTTTCCGCAAGCCATCGCTTCGAGCGCTGGCATGCAAAATCCTTCGGCGCGATAGGGCAGCACAAAGGCATCACAACCACGGTAGAGGCTCGCCAGAGTAGCGTCATCCAGTTCGTCGGTCACTGCATCCGTGTGTGGGACCGTAGGATCAACGGTGAAGGCTGTGACCTTATCCACCAGACTGTTATGCTGGTATGCAGCCTGCGCGCCCAGGGCAGTGACCAATAGAGTCACATCTTCGCCGGGCTCGAAGGCCGCACTGTAAGCGTCAAGCAAGAGGTCGATTCCCTTGCGCCGGATGGCTCCCCCCACGAACAGGAAAACAAACCTGCGGGCTCCCTGAGGCCGTGAGGTGGTGCCTTTAGGTGTGAACAAATTAGGATCGATGCCGTTTGGAATCAAACAGATGCGTTCTGCCGGAACGCCGCAGCGCACGAAGATATCGCGGACAAACCGCGAGGGAACCCAAAGCTCATCCACATTTTGATTGATCTGGTTGATCCAGACGCGAGGTACGGCGCCGTATTCCCAAGGCAGAATCACCGCCAGCTTTCCCCGCGCAGGGCGGCTGAAGTCCGGAGGCCACCGGTGGCGAATGGTCAGGTCCAGCCGCTCGGGATGGCAGTTCATGGCTTGCCGGATGAGATCGCCTCCTGCGATCGCCTGCGGTAAAACGCAGCCGTACGTGGAGGGCTCAAGCGCTGCCTCGATGTCCGAGTTCTGAATCAAACTCATTCCAATCTCGCGATTGATACGAGCCAGACTCGAGTGCTCAAGGAAATGGCCCTCCAGGATGACACCGGGCTTTGCGACCTTGGGTCCCGGGCCGGGCTTGAAGGGCGCCGATCCTCGTTCCAGGCGTTGTTGCAACTCGGCGCGCTTCTCTTCGGAAAGGGACAGCGTTTCTATCAAGCGCTCGGCAGCAGGAAAAGCACGATGCAGCAGCAGATAGTCGAAGGTCCTGTCCAGAAGCCGGGGCTCCCGCCGCACCAGGCGGCAGAAATCGAACTGGCGGCGCTCGACGAGCTCCGGCGGCAAGCGCAGCCTCAGAACTTTTTCGACCGCTGGCAGAAAGGGAGGGTTGGCGTTCATGCCGGAGGATAGGCACTGAAAGGCCACGCGGTCATTACCCAAACGCAAGGCGAGCAGAGCGGTCAGCCAATCGATTCGATAGGTGCTTTCGCCTCCACTGCCGATGAATCCCCGGCTGCCGAGCCGGGCCTGCTTCAGGAGCGGCATCACTTTCGAATAGGCTTTTTCCAGAAAGCAAAGCACTGCCTTGATGTAGAAGAGTTCAGCATAGGTGTAATACGATTTGAATCCGTGTTCCAGCAACTCGCCGGCTTGTGCTAGCTCCCGATGGCGGATGAGCACAGCGACCAAGTTGCGTAGCGTGAGCGCTGCTAGCGCCGACGGCAACTGAGCGGCGCTCTGCCACAACTCGCCCAGACCCTTAGCCCCGGCACCCGGCGTGGCGAGTTCTTCGAGCAGGCTCAATGAGAGCTTGGCCCATGGCTCCCCCGAGGCTCGTAGGGCCGCCAGCACTCGCTCCGAAGCCACGTTTGCCCCTTGCACCCGAAGATCCTGGCTCCAGTAATCCTGAGTCCGCCCTTTCACCAGTGCGCGCGGCTGGATGGCAATCAAATCCATCTCGTCGAGATATGAATGGTGCACCGGAACCCACACGCGGCGGCCGGGCACACGAAAGTTTTTTCGGAGCAGAGACGCGGTGCCCTGAAAAAGCCGGTCATTCTCGAACCAGATGAGAACCCCGTCGGCCCCCCCGGGAATCTTGCCACTCCTCAGCGGATCGAGATTGCTCGTCATCACGGAGTCCGCCACGGCCCGCACTTCCGCGGGCAGACTCTCCGCCGTGGGGGCATCGGTCGCCAGGGTTACGGCAGGGCTGCGGCTATAGCTTGCCTTCACCACGCCGTCCCGGCAGTTCAAAACATGAAGGGGCATAGGAGGGTATCTGGATCCGCTTGGCGTAACATCAGGCCAAGCCAGAGTATACTCACAGGTTAACAGTATTGGTAGAAAAAAGTGCCCTTGGGCTGAGCCTGATTCTGACGTCCCAGGACTAGCAAGGCTTGGTCTGGCGATGGTGGCACAAGGTAAGTAGTTTGGCTAGCGCTTCCACACCCTCTTGGGTGGCATTCTTGATCGCCTGCTCAAGCAAAGGAATTGCCGGCGCATATTGCTGGGTTTGCACCAGCACCACAGCTAAATTAGTTGTGGCGTGCCCTGCAGGGTCGCCAAGTTCAATCGCCCGGCGGTAACCACGCTCAGCTTCCGCATAACGTCGACAGCCAGCCAGGGCTGATGCCAGGTCATTCCAACGCTCGCCGGTTTCTTCTTCGCGAACGACCTCCGCCATCAGGCGCGCCGCGTCCTCGAAGAACCCCTGCTCAAACAGATAGACCGCGTATTGGTGCTGTTCTTCGTATGCCATGGGTATTCTCCGGCACGCTTTCTAGCACGCTGCGTACCACGAAGGCTAAATAGACTCTTAATCGGCCACTGTTGGTAAATAAATTGCCTTACATACTTGTCGTCCCTCGTCCCGGTGTGTCGTCGGGCCGAACACTTCTAGGGCTTGCGTCCAGTGAGATTTCGGAGGATTGAGTGAAAGAAGAAAAAGTAGACCGGCTTTACCTGGAAGTGACCTCACACTGCAACATGCATTGCAGTTTTTGCCCGTCGGACGACATCCTTCGAACCAAGCAACATATCAGCGAAGAAAACGCCCTCAAGTTCATTCGCTCCGCTCCTGAAATGGGAACTCACCTGATGGTGAACGTGCTGGGGGAGCCTCTGCTGAATAAGAAGGTCTTTGATTACATTGCCTTGTGCGAAAAGCTCAACTTCCCGGTTCAGTTGGTTACCAACATTACTCTTCTTAACGAAGAGCGGCTCCGCAAACTCTTTTCCTATTCCAATCTCACCATGCGGTTGAGCCTGCACACGCCTACCGAAAATTCTTTTTTGAGCCGCGGCTACGCCAAGATTCCCAGCGTCAACCAATACCTGCAGATCCTCTTCAACGCGCTGGAAGCTAAATTCAGGTACCACAGCCACGCATGCGTTGAGATTCACCTGGCAACAGAGCTAGCCGACAGTTCGGTCCAATCAGACGCGGGGCGCCTCTGGACCCTCTTTTCAGAAGGTCAGGAATTCGAGAAGGGATGGAAACTGTGCTCTGAGAAACTCGCGAAGCTGTCGGAAGCGGTTCGGCAGAAATATCCTGCCGAGTACGAAGAGGAAATGCAGCGGGCGGCCGTTCAACATCAAGACCGGATCAAGGCCCGCGAAGTTGTTTTTGAAGCCTCCCAAATGCCCGCTCCTACCCCAGGGGATTACGGGATGGAGCGATTCTGGTGGATGCCCCTGCCGAATGTCTTCGTCCATTTCAAGACATTTTCACTGTGGGACCGCCACGAACGTTTTCTGAAGAAGCATGCGCCTGCTGGCACCTTCCTCTTTAACGAAGAACGCACAGAACCGTTCACCTGCCCGGCGCCGCTGCACAATTTTGCCGTTCTTTCCAACGGCGAGTACACGCTCTGCTGCCAGGACGTGGAAGGCGAGATGGGAATCGGCAATATCCGAGATATGGAACCGAAGGCGGCCCTGCAGTCAGCGCGGCGCCGCGAAATCATTGAGAACTGCGCAACCTCGAAAGCCTGCCGGGTTTGCATGGGCCACACGTTTGTTCTTGAAACAAAACCCCTGGCTGCACAATCGCAAACCATCGATAAGTTTGGTTTTGGCTTTCACGCGCCGGAAACCGATCTGTTTGACCGCCCCGGGCGGTGGACCGATGGCAATGCCAAAGCCTACTTTTATAACAGGCTGGATGCAACTGAGCTTCGCCTCGATTTCTTCTCACCTCACCGGAGCGAAACCAAGTGCAGGTTGATTCTCAGCGAGTATGATCCTGTCGGGAAATCCTTCACAACGAAGCTAAGCCACGACTTCTACGGCGAGCAAGGGAAGTATTCAAGCCTATCGCTGCCGGTACAGCTCAAGCCTCTGGCATTTTATCGCCTCACCCTGCTCTCTCCGAGCTTCACGCCCGAGGCGCAGAGCAAAAACTCTCGCCGGTTGGGCATCGCCGTCGCTTCGATGGAGCTTCGCGGTCAGCCCCTCACCGACGTCAGTCCGAGCCTCACGGAAATCAACCCGTCTCTTCTAAATGCCGGCGCTCCCGAGCAACGGCTCTACACCATTGGCCCAGCCGCAGCCTAACGCCGAACGGCAGTCATCGCTTGCCGTTCCCGCCGTTCCTGCGGCCTTGCCAGTCGGTCAAGGCATCCAGCTTTCGGCCGACTTGCTCGAGGGTTTTTTCCACTCGCGTCATTCGCGCATTTGATTCCGCGAGTGAACGCCGCATCTCGCTGCGTAGACCGCGCCCGGTCACTGCCAATCGCGTCACCAGGCGGCTGGCTTGCGCCACCACCCGCTCGGTGCGCACCATTTCGCTTTCGAGGCGGTCCATGCGCTTCTCGGCCCGATCCATCCTCCTCTCGGCCCGATCCATGCGTGCCTCGGCTCGATCCATGCGCTCGTCGGCCCGATCCATGCGTTTCTCGGCCTGCGCGAAACGCTCGTCCGCTTTGTGGAAATTCTCGTCGAAAAGGGCCTGATGTTCAATGAGTGACGCGAGTGTGTTGTCGATTTTCAGCCACTTCTTCCGGCTCTCTTCTTCGAAGGCGGCCTGAGCTGCCCGGCTGTCAGCCAAGCTTTGCGCGACCCATGCGAGTGTCTCTTCGATGCCCATTAGTCTTGTGCTCCCCTTGGTCAGCGTAATCCAGGTTGCCCGGATTTCTCAACCGCTTCGGAATATCAAACTTCGGGTCACTCTTCCTCTGTTAGCGGGAGCATAGATCCATGGCGAATATGCAGGACATAAACGGCCTTGTCGAGCACTGTGAAAAGCACTCGGTACGTACCCCGGTTCCCGCTGCCGTAGAGCAGTTCACGAATGGGTTCGTCAAACGCCGTACTTTCTGGAGCAAGCGGGCAGCGTTCGGGATAGAAGGCAAGGGTTCTGATCTTTTTGCGAGCGCCCTTAAGCCACTTACGCGTGGCCTCGGGTGCGTGCCTACGGATGTAACGATAAGCCGCCCGAAGGTCGCCTTCCGCCTGTGGGGTGATAATGACCCGGTACTTCATTCCCGGACTCATGTCCCGCGTTCGAGTTCGTCGAACACGTCCCGAGCCGGACGGCCCATGCCCTTCCTGGCTTCTGCAAGACCTTGACGGATACTGGCCACCGCCTCCAGGTGATCCGCAACATCCTGGTAGACGGCTGCATCAAGAACAACAGCCTCCGCCTTGCCATTGACGGTGAGCACCAGGGGCCGTCTCGTTTTCTTTATTCGCTTCATCAGGCCGGACGAGTTGCGTTTGAAGGTCGTCAGAGAATGGATGTCCCGCGTTACGTCGATCATTGTGTGCTTCCTCGCACCATTTTCGCATCAAATATGATGCTATCGCAATTGCCGAGTACTGCAAAGCCGCCACGTCAAGCAGACCCCAGTTAACAACCCACCGCCCTAACTCCAATTCTTGCGATCTTCGTATCCCAGCTTGAGCAGGAGCGGGTTATAGAGTGACTTGAAATAGGCGATGTGTTTTTTGGTGAAGTGATTGCGCCAGTCGCCGGGAACGCCACGCCTAAAGTGACTCGACGTGTCTTCCTGGCCAGCCGTACGGCCGCCGGAAAGGTTCTTGAAGCTGTGCTTGTCCAAAATCGCCGCTAGGGCTTCATGGGTAATCTTCCCCGGCATGATGCCGAGATGCTCAAGCACAGTCTGGAACTGGTTGAGGGGATTCGCGATTAGATCTTCGAACCTCACCTGCAGGATGGACGGCTTGCCCTCGTAGTCCCACGAAAGCATATGCTGCAGGAAGACCCCGCAGAACTCCATCTCTTTCATCAATCCTTCTTCTTTCGGTAAGGATTGCAAGTAGGGACGGAAGTGCCGGAGCCTGGGCCAGTTTTCGTCCGAGTGAGTTTTGAGATGTGAGAAATAGCCGGACACCACCAAGTCGCGCGGATCGCGCACCACGTGGAAACCGATCGTATTCAGGGGACGGATGAAGGCGTAATCGGCATTGGTCCAAACCCAAAAGCCGAATGGGTACTGGCGGCGGTAGCTCACGATGTCACCGCTAAAATGGTGGTCATAGTGGTGCTCGTAAGGCACCAGGTCCGTGGCTTCACAGACATCCCGCATCACTTTAACAATCCATGTGGTCCCGCATTTGTGGTGCCCGTAGTAAGCCAGAATGGGACTTTCCGTCTCGGCCGTCTCGGGCGCGAGGATGCCCGCTTCTGCGGGCGCTAGGGTTGCCTTGCTACTGGCTTCGGCTTCAAGCTGGTCTCTGCACTTGCGCAGGAGTCTTTCCACCGCGGGCCGCTGCTGCTCATCAATGCCCGACAAGCTCCGCGTCAGAAAAGAGACGGCCTCGACCAGCCGATTTGACTTGGCCAGCAGAACGCCCAGATTCGCGGCTGCCTGAAGGTTCCAGGGATCGAGATCGAGCGCGCGGCGAAACCCCCGCTCGGCCTGCGCGGAATCGCCGCACATCTGTAGCGCCGCGGCCCAGTCATTCCAACCTTCGCTGGTTTCACGCTCCTTGAGTGCCTGCGCAAAAAGGGCGACCGACTCCTGAGCGCGTCCGGCCCGAAAAAGACGCAAGCCTTCGGCGTGGCTGCTTTCGGTGCTTTGTGGTGCGTTTGTCACAGTGGAGGCTTCAGGCGTCATCGAGCCGGCCTCATCGAAACCAGCTCTCGTAGGGCGGCTGTTGGCCCGACTGTTTCGACAGCAAGAGATTCGTAATCGGTCCCATGAGAACCCGTTGATCAGGCGGCTCGACGGTGCCATAGTGGGTGAGGAACTCCGCCCCAAAACCAAGGCCTGCAATCTTGTCGAGAAACTGCTTCGGATCAACTCCAGCCTGCTGCAAAGCCGGTACATTGACCTCCATCACAATCTTGATGTTGGGGCTGTTTTCGAGCACCCCTTTCATCCCTTCGAACACAAAGGGTTCGCTGCCTTCCGAATCAATCTTCATCACGTCCACAGGACCGGCCACGATCTCATCGAGCGGCTTGGCTTGCACCCGGACGCGGTGATAGTCTTCGCCCACCATGCTGGTTAAGAAGAAGCTGCTTCCACCCATCAAGCTGGTTCCAGCGTAAAGCTCAATTTCCTTGGGCGCGTCGAGCAAGGCGCACTGGAAGCATTGCACCCAGTCTCCGTACCAATTGACTGCAATATTCCTGCGCAAGATCTCGAAAGTGGAGGGATTCGGCTCAAAGGAGAAGACGCGCCCCTCGGGCCCCACCAGCGATGCCGCCAGCAGCGTGAAGTAGCCAAAGTTGGCGCCCACATCGACCACCGTCATCTTGGGCTTGATAAGGTCGGTCAAAGTCTTGGTTAGCAAAGGTTCCCATTCGTCTTCGAGAAGCAGGTGCGGGGTGACACTGATATCCCGTGTGTCGACGTACATGATGAACCGGTCCAGGACGCGGGTAAATGCGAGATTATCCCCGATGTAAACAGCAGCTCGCCTCCGTTCCAGCTTTGCGGCCAGCTCCTGGGTTTCGCGCGCCAGCTTCTCAACGGCAAGCAGCCGGGTCGAGATCGCCTCGTTGGCCTGCAGGGCGCGACTCTCCGCGATGCGGTCCGACGGTTGGGGTGCGGGACGTACCGCTGCCGACGCCCTCGTCCGGCCCTGAGGCGAGAGTGGTGGTAGGTTCTCAAGTCCGGTGACCTTGACTGGCATCTTAAACCTCCAAGTAGCACTTGCTCAGGCGGCCGCCCCGGCCTTGGTCAGAAACAGGGTGGTGATAGGACTTGCCAAAAGCTCCTGCCGGTTCACAGGTCTCAAGGCGCCCCCGCCACTCAGCGTCGAGGGTGCAAGCCCCAGCTCTTCAAGTCGACCTATGAAATTCAAGGGATCCACCTTGGCGGTTTTCAGAGAAGCCACGTTAAATTCCATCACGATCTTGATCTGAGGGCTGCGCCCGATTACTCCGCGCATGCCTTCCAAAATAAACGGTTCGCTGCCTTCGGCGTCGATTTTGACAAAGTCCACAGGGCCCGGAACCATTTCGTCAAGCGGCCGGGCTTCTATCGATACGCGCTCGAAATTCGGGTGATCCGGCTGCGTCACAAAAAGGCTGCTGCACCCCAGGAATTTTTCGTCCTTGTAGAATTCGATCTGACGCCGGGAATCGAGCACGGCACAGTGATGGGTACGCACCCTATCGTTCAACCAATTCACGGACACGTTTTGACGAAGGATTTCGAAGTTACGGGGATCGGCTTCAAAGCTGTAAACGAGTCCCTGCGGGCCCACCGTGGTGCCCGCCAGCAAGGTGAAATACCCAAAGTTGGCGCCAACGTCCACGGCGGTCATGCCGGGCTTCAAGAACGTGTCAAAGAGGCTGGTAATGGCAGGCTCCCAACTGGCCCCCATGAGAAAGGAAGGACCCACGCTCAGGTCTCGCGTGTCCACATACATCAAGAAGCGGTCCAGAACCTTGGTAAGGGCCATGTCATGGCCTACGTAGACCGCGGTAGGCTTTGCCGCCGAAATTGTGGCTCCTGAGGTTTGAGGCTGACGGGCGATTTTCTCGACCTCGAGCAGACGCGCCGCCATCTTTTGGTTTAGCTCCGCCTGCAAACGCGCGCTCTCCCCGACAGCTTTACTGAGCTGCTCCACAGAAATCGGCTCGGTATTGGGCGAAGCTGGTTCAGTAGCCTCCCCGGCGCGCTTATTAGGCTTCACCACCGCCGCCGAAGAATTGGCCGACGGTCGCGCAGACATACCCGCAAGCGCCTGCCGGGCGATCTTTTCCACTTCGAGCAGGCGCTTGGCCATCGTCTGGTTCAATTGCGCCTGCAAACGCGCGTTCTCCCCGACCGCGTCGCTTAGCTCCTGTACCGTGATCTGCTTGGCCGCGCGCGGCTTCGCTCGTCCTCGAGCGCGCGCCCCGTTTGTTGCCCGCTTTGCCATGGCTTCGCTCATGTGGATCTCCTGATCTGTGTCGGCATGTTGCCTATGGACCCTTTCAGGGTCCTACCATTCGCGTGCATCTTCTTCCGGGGGCGTCGCCCCTGGCTATTTCATTCATTCCCTTCGGGGATTTCCACGTGCTCTGTTGACCCATCTGAAATTAAGGTCGCCGCGGGCCAATCAATTTGCCGGGCACGCGGTCCTATGGACCCTTTCAGGGTCCTACTATATTCACGTGCATCTTCTTCCGGGGGCGTTGCCCCCGGCTATTTCATCAATCCCCTTCGGGGATCAACGGTCCTACCATTCGCGTGCACCTTTTTCCGGGGGCGTTGCCCCCGGCTATTTCATTAATCTCCTTCGGGGATTTCCAAGTGCCGCGCTACCCACCTGGGATTCGGGCAGTCCGTCTTCCATTCCGGGTGTCGTGTTGCGAAAATGCCCTGAAAGGGCATCAGGTAATAGCCGGGGGCAACGCCCCCGGAAAGCTAGCCCACCCAACCCGTCCGACCCTGAAAGGGTCGCATTGTCCGCCAGACGAAACAACGTGTGCCGGCCGTGCCCTGCAAGGGCATCAGGTAATAGCCGGGGGCAACGCCCCCGGAAAGATAGCCCCGATCGGCCCGACCCTGAAAGGGTCGCACGATTTATGACCACAAATAACGCGCGTCGTATTGCACCCTGTATTTCTGCAACAAGGCAACAACCTCCTGCTCGAACGTCTGCTTCTTGTGCCGCTCCTTCTGGTTTTGGATATAACGCTTCAGGGCCTCCACATTAGACTCCCCGATTGAAAACGCTCCATAGCCGTCCTGCCATCCGAAGCTTCGCAACGCCGTATTTTTGGTCTTGATCCATTTTGAAGAGCTCTTCTTGAGCTCCTCCATCAGGTGGCTTAGGGCTACGTTCTTGGACTGTGAGACCAGCAGATGAACGTGATTTTCGGTTCCTCCGATCGTCAGGCAGGGTGAGTTCAGCGTCCTCAGAATGCCCGCCATGTACCGGTAAGTTCAGGCTCGACCTCTGCATTGATCATTGGGCGTCGTTCTTTCGTTGAGAAAACGACATGCAGCATTAAACTGACCAATGTCTGTGCCATACTTTCGGACCGGCCCTATGGACCCTTTCAGGGTCCTACCATTCACGTGCATCTTCTTCCGGGGGCGTTGCCCCCGGCTATTTCATTCATCCCCTTCGGGGATTCGCAGATAACCTACGTAACTGCCCAGAACGCCTACCAATTCATCGACGTGCTCGTGCCCGGCCGTGCCCTGAAAGGGCATCAGGTAATAGCCGGGGGCAACGCCCCCGGAAAGCTAGCCCACCCAACCCGTCCGACCCTGAAAGGGTCGCATTGTCCGCCGGACGAAACAACGTGTGCCGGCCGTGCCCTGAAAGGGCATCAGGTAATAGCCGGGGGCAACGCCCCCGGAAAGCTAGCCCACCCAACCCGTCCGACCCTGAAAGGGTCGCATTGTCCGCCAAACGAAACAACGTGTGCCGGCCGTGCCCTGCAAGGGCGTCAGGTAATAGCCGGGGGCAACGCCCCCGGAAACGAAGCCAACCAAACCGCCCGACCCTGAAAGGGTCGCATCGTCCGCCGGACGAAACAGCGTGTGCCGGCCGTGCCCTGCAAGGGCGTCAGGCAATAGCCGGGGGCAACGCCCCCGGAAACCAAGCCGTCCAAGCCGCCCGACCCTGAAAGGGTCGTATGTGTAAATGTCCACCGGCCGCGCCGGTCGCGGATCACCCATCCAGCAACCGCCGGAATTCGGCCACCCAACGCTTTACCACCACACTCCAATCCCATCGCTCCAGAATTTCCTGCCGCCCAATCTCAGCGCGCCGCCGGGCCTCTTCGCGGTTTGAATAAACGGTCCGCATCAACTGCCGCAAATGCTCGACGCGCGGTTGGGCCCAGCGGTGGCCGGCAAAATACTCCACGTCTTGCCACGACGCCGGTACCAGGCCCTCGATATCGATCAGGTAGCTGTTGCCGTCATGAAGAAAATCGAGATGGCTGCTCCAGCGTGTAGCGATCACCGGCAGACCACAAGCCAGAGCTTCGATGTAGGGAAGCCCGAAACCCTCGCCCCGTGAGGGAAGCACGAAAGCGTCCGCGCTCGCATAGAGCCGCGGCAATTCGGCGCGCGGAACAAAGCCTTGCACCAAGATAATCGGCGGCGTCTTTTCCAGGCTCAGTCCGGCTTCCTTTTCGACAAAGTAAGTTAGCAAGGCTGTGGGGTCAGCCATCCGGTCCGTGTGCTGGGTGATTTTAAGAATGAGGCACACGTCTTCGTTCGCCTTAAACTCCGCGAGATACGCCTTGAGCAGCAGATCCATGCCCTTGCGGTCTTGAAGGTCAAACATCGACAGGAACTTGAAACCCCGTGCCTGCTGCCATTGAAACGGCTTCGATCCTGGGCGAAACAAACTGGCGTCGACCCCTAAAGGCAGAACCCGCAGCCGGTGCGGGTCCACTCCCGCGGCGGCAAAGGTCTCACGGTTGAACTCTGAAGGCACCCAAACCTCGTCCATGGCATTGCACCAGCGCGCCCAGCCGTCGGGAAGGCGGTCCGTCTCAAACATGGTGTGGCCCACGCGGCAGCGGCCATAAGTATTGAGGTCCCACAGATAGGCCATGGCGCCCTGATAGAACACGCTGCGCGCCGGGTCTACCTTTGCCAGCTTGAGTGCATCAAGGGCGTTGCGGGCGGAAGCCGGCAGCAGACGCCGGTAGTCTTCTTTGTCGCCTAAAGGCACCAATTGAACGGGAATGCCGCTACGCGCTAAACCCAGCACTTCAACCCAGCCCGCTTCGGCGTAACCCGTACCGCCATAGACGAGAGCCTGGAACACGACGCCCGCTGGCAGATCAGAGCTTACTTCCGACGCGAGCGCCTCATCGCCGTCAGGGCTGATGGGCAAACTTCCAAGCGGTCCTGGCGAAACGATGTCAGCGTCACTCATAACCGAAGCTGCTTTCGGGGCGTAGGGGTACGGCTTGCCGTACCCTGCCGGAGCAGGTAGCGCGGCCTTCGGGGCCCGTGCTGGGTAGGGCAAGCCCTACCCCTACATCAGAACAGTTAAATCTTTCTACCAGCTTTGCTTCCACGCGTGCTACTATTAACGCGCCAGTATACATCGATTTTATTGATTATCAAGGCTGAGGAAGCACGCGAAGCCCGCGTCAGGAAGGCCTGCGGTCGGTAGTGCAAAGGAACATGGATGGATATTCCGGTCAAAGCCGGAGGGATTTGCAGGATTATGGGTTTGGACGTTAGAACCCCGGACGTCGGTCTGGTCCATCGAGTCGAGCGGCAACCAACAACCCCTCCTCAAAAAAATTCAAAGAATTCTTCTGGGGTACCCTGGAATGTTGTTGAAAACAAAGGACCGAAATGAGAAAAATGAGACAAATGAGAATACCCTGGAATGTATCTGAAAACAAACCACTTAAGCTAAGCTATCCTGGTATATTGTTGATAAATAAGGATGTTAACTAATTTTCGGCTCCCCGCCCAATTACGGATCTAATTGAAACGGCTATAGTTAGCCAAAAAATCCGGGAATGTCTATGATGATAAAGTACTTACGCCGGAGAGCTCAGGCTGCCAAGTTCCCGTGCGCATAGGAGGGTCGTGTCTCAGTTTGAAGTGGCATGGCCATCTTGGCCATGAAATTAACACAGGCAGGATGCCCGTGCCATCTCAAACTGAGACACTACCCATAGGAGCGTTCCATGCTGGATTATTCAAATCGAGGTGCAGGTTCGGCGCTAGGCGCGGACGCGAGCGCTTCGGCATCGGAGTTACAGGCCGTCAAGGACAACATGTCAAAGACGGCTGCAGTTCTGGACCAGCTCTCCAAAGCTATCCTCGCCGTGCGGGACCAGGTGGCCAAGCTGGAGGCTGACTTCGCCGAAGTGCGGCCGCAGATCATCGCTTTTAAGGTGCACACGGAATCTTTCCCGCAGGCGCTGCGCGAAGCGCGCCGCTCGGATATTGCCGTGCACAAGGCCCTCGAGAATTTCGAAGCCCGGCTGAGTGCGTTGGAGGCGAAGGCATCGGGTTGATCCGGCGATTGCCCTTTCGGGGCAGGTTGGTGGATTACGTGCGACCCTTTCAGGGTCGGACAGGTGGGTGGCTCTTGGGTTCCGGGGGCGTTGCCCCCGGCTATTGCCTCATGCCCTTTCAGGGCACGCGGTTGATTGCATGTGACCTGTTGCTGGTCATGCGCCCCAACCGGGCGATTGTCCTTCGGGGGCAGGTTGGTGGATTACGTGCGACCCTTTCAGGGTCGGCAGGTGGGTGGCTCTTGGGTTCCGGGGGCGTTGCCCCCGGCTATTGCCTTATGCCCTTTCAGGGCACGCGGTTGATTGCATGTGACCTGTTGCTGGTCATGCGCCTGGCAATTTGATTGTCCGTGGTGGCCAGTCCCGAGGGTGAAATTGGAAATCCCCGAAGGGGATTCATGAAATAGCCGGGGGCAACGCCCCCGGAAAGCGATAAGCATGGATAGCATAGGACCCTGAAAGGGTCCAATCAATGAGTCGAACCATTTCATCACCCGATGGCCCGATCACCCGATCACCCGATGCTCTCCGAGTTTCCATCATCATCAACACCTACAATCGAGCTGCGAGCCTGGATACCGCATTGCACTCGCTGCGCCGGCTGAACTATCCCTGGTTTGAAGTTGTGGTGGTCAACGGGCCTTCAACGGACCATACCTCCGACGTGCTGAAGGCGCATCAAGCGAACATTCGGGTTGGGACCTGTTCGGACCGCAATCTTTCCATCTCAAGGAACGTCGGCATCGAAATGGCGCGCGGCGACCTGGTGGCCTTCATCGATGATGACGCTGTGCCTGACGAGAACTGGCTTGACGATGCGATAGCCGGCTTCGACCGTGACGAGGTGGCCGCAGTCGGCGGCCTGGTGTATGACCACACCGGGTACAATCTGCAATACCGCTATAACCTCTGTAATCGCGTGGGCACTGCGTACTGGAACTTTCCGGCGCCGGGAGACCAGTTCTGCTATCCCGGCTGCTTGCAGTTTCCTTACGTACCGGGCGGCAATTCTTTCTTCCGGCGGAGCGCTCTGCTGCAAGTGGGCGCCTTTGACGAGGAGTATGACTACTACCTGGACGAAACCGACGTCTGTCTGAGACTCATCGACGCCGGCTACCGGCTGAAGCAGCTTTCCGCGGCTTACATCTACCACCGGTCGCTGCCCAGCCACATCCGCGAGTCCACGCGGGTGACGACAAACTGGCTCCCGATCGTCAAGAACAAAGTTTATTTCGCAATCAAGAACAGGCCGGAAGAGACTTCCTTCCGGTTCCTGCTGGAGGACTGGAAGAAATTCATTGACGAAGCCGAGGCCGGACTCCGCTATCACGTTCAGCACGGGCACACGCCGGCGGAAAAGCTCGATCAGTTCCAGCGCGACGCTGACGCGGCCCTCCGCCATGGCATCGAGCGCGGGCTCAATCAGCCGCGGCGCCACATCTACTCCTCCACGGCACGCCAACTGCGAGGCGCGGTGGCTTATGACGTCTTGGACGGGCAGAATCCCGGCGCATTCAAACTTTGTCCCACACTGCTGCCGAAGGAGGAGAAGCTGACCATCTGTTATCTCAGCCAAGGCTACCCTCCTAACGGCGTGGGAGGCATCGGACGGCTCACTTATGATCTCGCCAACGGCCTCGCCCAACGCGGCCACAACGTACACGTCCTCACGCGCAGCACGGCCCAGCACAACACCGTGGATTTCGAAAGCGGCGTCTGGGTGCACAGGCTGGTACGGGACCAAGCGGAACCGCAAGCCCCGGCCGGCATCCGCGTGCCGGCGCACATCTGGCAGAATTCAGCGCGTCTGCTGCGTGAACTGAAACGGATCAACGCCGCTCATCCCATCGATATTGTTGAAGGGCCCATCTGGGACACAGAAGGAATCGCGGCTCTGGTGGACGGATCCTTGCGGGTGGTCACGAACCTCGAAACTCCCCTGAAGGTTTGGTGCGAGACCAACCCCAACCTGCTTCAGGGCACGCCGGCCGAGAAACAATTCTTTGAAGACCAGGCTGCCGCGGAAACGCTGATGATGGAACGAGGCGTGGCGCACCGTGCCATCAGCCACGCAATCGTGGAGACGCTTGAGAAGCACTATGGCGTGCACTTCCGGCCCGGCCAGGTGACCGTGTTTCCTCTGGGCATGGAAGACCGCTCCGGGAAACTGCAGCCCGCTCAAAAAGCCGCCAAAAAAGGCGGCGGCTTTGTCGACGTGCTTTTCACCGGCCGCTTCGAGCATCGTAAAGGCATCGACGTGCTGCTGAAAGTGATCCCGCCGCTCTGCCTGAAGTTCCCCAAGGCGCGGTTCGTCCTGGTGGGTGAGGACCGGCCTCAGCCCGACGGCACCACTCGTGCGGGACTGTTTCGCGCGCGTCACGCCAAGTCGCCCTTTCGCAACCGGGTGATCTTCGCCGGCCTGGTCTCAGACCAGGAGCTCGAGGACTATTTGGCGCAGTGTGACATTTTTGTGGCGCCCTCGCGCTACGAGTCCTTTGGACTGGTTTTTCTCGAAGCCATGATGTTTTCAAAGCCTGTGGTGGGCTGCCGGGTAGGCGGAATGAAGGAAGTAATCGACGAAGGCGTCACCGGCCTGCTGGCTGAGCCGGGTGACACAGAGAGTTTGCAGACAGCACTTGGCACCTTGCTCGCGGACCCGGCCAAGCGTGAAGCGATGGGAAAGGCAGGGCGAGAGCGGTTCTTAAACTACTACACCCGCGAAACACTTGTAGATCGGACTTTAATGTTTTACCGCGAGGTGCTGGAATTATCTGCGAACGAGGCCGCGGCAATACCTCCGCCGCCCGCCAGCGCAGAATTGGTTGAGGCGGCGCAGGCGTAGCGAAAAATGGGGTCCAACAGGCCAGGCTGGCGCTGACAGTTATTGACATAAACTGCCCGTGGCTGTCATCCTTAAAAACATGGAGATGACTTCGCTCAACGTTTCGTTACCGAAGGCCCTCAAGGAATACGTCCAAGCCGAAGTAGCCAGAGGAGCATACAGCACCCCCAGCGAATATCTTCGCGAACTCATCCGCGAAGACCGGAAAAGCCGCGCCCAGGAAAGACTCGAAGCTCTCGTGGAAGGGTTCAATTCCGGGCCGGCAGCCGAGATCAGCAAGGGCGAATGGGAAAGGAAGCGCAAGAAGCTGCGCAAGCGGCATAGGGCCGCGAGATGAGATTCGAGAAGCGGTATACTTAAGCGTATGGCACGAGTTTATGTGACTGAAGCAGAGTTAGCCCGCGACCTCCATCGTGTGCTTACGAAAGTCCAGCAGGGCGTAGAGGTCGTGGTGGAAGAGAATAGTCAAGAGGTTGCAGTTATTCATTCGCCTCTGCCCAAGGGCCGATTGCTCTCGGAGTGTGTTGCCTTGGCAGAATTGCGCAATTCCACGACGACGCTGGATGAGGGCTTCATGAAAGATGTTGAGGAAGGAATCGCCGGCCGCAGCCAGCCATGGAACCCACCAGCTTGGGAGTGATTCTCGACTCCAGCCTTGTTATTGAAGCCGAACGCCAGCGTCTCAACGCTGCTCAATTCCTCCAAGAGGTCATTCAAAAAGTCGGCGATATGGAGGCGGCTCTCTGTTCGATCACGGTTGCCGAATTGGCGCACGGCATCTACCGCGCAAACACACCCGAACGCCAGGCTGAATCGAATTGGCCATCAACCCTCAGCGCCCCGAGTTTTCAAAGGTTTCGAGTGCATCCTCCGGAATCATTCCGGTACGACCCGCGGTTCTTTAAATAAGTGGATACCAGCGCGTGTTGAGCGCTCGCTCTTACTGAAGCTGAGGCGCAATTTTCGCCTGACGGCATTCGCGCCTGAAGCGCTCGCGGGCGTACTCGTATACGAGCTGGTCAACCTGAGTCAGTTCCTGAAGACATTCCAGTTCCTCAGGTTTCAGGGCCGCGCGCTTCAGTTGCGCTGTTCCCGCCCTGTTCTCGTGGTAAGACTCGTCGGGTTCCGGCACATCAAACTTGCGGGCGAACAGCCTCACGGTCTGGTGATGAGCTTCGGCGATGCCGACCATGTCCATTTCCGACATGGCACGGAGGGCCGAGTCTAGAAGGCCATACTGCGGATCTGTCGAAAAGAGGACCCCTGGAAAGGCCACCGGCGTGGTGGCGGAACCCCGATACTGGAAACTCCTGAAAACCATCTGGGCGGACGACAAAGATGCCAAATAGCGTGCTTGGCAGTTGTCAAGCGTGCGCTGAAATCTCACGTGGTGGCAAAGCTCCAGGATACTCATACCCTTTGCGTAGTGATGAAACCGATGTGCGGGGTCGCGTTTAGCGTGATTGATCTGGGAGAGGGCCCGCTCCACTGGATCCCGCAGAATGGTAACGATGCGAGGCCAGGACGGCAGGATGAAAGGCAACAGTCCCCCGAAATGTCCCGACCATACCTTCCAGTTGCCCGCAGGAGCGGAATCGCACAGAACCTCGTCCCAAGTCCTCAGTGGAGACATACTCGCCTCGCCGAAAGCGTCGATCAGAAAGCGATGAAAGCTGGTACCCGAGGTCTTAGGAATGTGGAGGAAGTAGATGAATGGCTTTCCGTCTTCAGGCTCACAGCGCCTGAGTGTAGCTTGAAGCCAGTTCGGTGCTGCGTTGGGACTAGGTGTGGCCGGCTCTCCATTCGGGGCGGGCGAAGGCTTCACCATCTGCCCTTTGAACTGCGCCTCTAAAGCGTGCAGCCGACTAAGACCCGTACTGATTGCAGTTGCATGCAGTTTGAGTGTTTCAAGAACCAGGTTTTGATTGGGTGGACCTTCGCCCAATGTTGGCTTAGGGCTGGCGAGAGGCATCTGAGGACGCCACTGTTGATCTGCTGACATTGCTGTGAATCTCCTTCGGAACTATCCGGTGCTATACAAGCACACAAAATCAAGCTTTCAGACTATTCGCACTAATGGCGGCTCACCTGACGCGACTCTGTGAAACCGGCATTCATCAGCGCCGGAGTTGCGGCGTTCGCTGCCAATCGATGCCCACCTAAGTGGGCCGGTGTGCCGCCCAGCCGCACCAGGTCCTCATCCACCATCATCTGGATAAGCTCCTCGAATGTAGTTTTCGGTTTCCATCCGAGCTCGCGCGCCGCTTTTGAGTAATCGCCCTTCAGGTGATGAACTTCAGCAGGCCGCAGTAGGGAAGGATCGATCTCGACGTAGTTGCGGTAGTCCAGGCCGGCATGCGAAAACGCAACGTCCAGCAGATGGCGCACGGTGTAGGTTTTCCCGGTGGCGATGACGTAATCTTGCGGCTTATCCTGCTGGAGCATCATCCACATGGCCTCGACGTAGTCGCCCGCAAAGCCCCAGTCGCGCTCGGCCTCGAGGTTTCCCATTTTCAGGTTTTTCTGCAAACCCAGCTTGATGCGCGCTACGGCGTAGCTCACTTTCCTGGTTACAAACTCCAAACCGCGGCGCGGCGATTCATGGTTAAACAGGATTCCCGAGCAGGCGAAAATGTTATAGCTCTCGCGATAGTTGACGGTGATCCAGTGTCCGTAGAGCTTGGCGACGCCGTAAGGGCTGCGCGGGTAGAAATCCGTCTTCTCACTTTGTGGCGTTTCGCGCACCATACCAAACATCTCGCTGGAAGAAGCCTGGTAAAAACGAATCGTCGGATTCACCACCCGGATTGCTTCCAGCATGCGGGTTACACCGAGCGCTGTGAATTCCCCCGTCAGAACGGGTTGATTCCAGGAGGTTGGCACAAAGGATTGGGCGGCCAGATTGTAGACTTCGGTGGGCTCGCTCTGCTGCAGCGCGGTGATGAGAGAATTCTGGTCAAGCAGGTCTCCCTGCAGCAGCTCGATCTGGTCCTGAAGGTGGTAGAGCCGCTCGAAGTTCACGGTGCTGCTGCGGCGCACAAGTCCATAGACCTTATATCCTTTAGTCAGCAGAAACTCCGCCAGATAGGAACCGTCCTGGCCCGTGATGCCCGTGATCAGCGCTCGTTTGCCCATCGTCTCTCCCGGTAGTTTAAGATTCTCTTATCCGCTCCCAGCCACAAGCCGTACGGCTTTGAGCACGTACCCGGCTCGTACAGCACATCAAAGCCCATTTCGGCCACCGAACATGCAAAAGTACTAAGCGTTTTAGTACTAATTGCCGATAGATGTCGTGGAAGGGAATGTACTCGTGTTGAAATGTCGCTATCGTTCGAGAGGCCCGCAGGAGGGAACTATATGATTCGCTTGACTAGGCTAAACCAGCGGCCTCTGGTGCTGAACTCTGACCTGATTGAGTTCATTGAGAATGCGCCCGATACGGTGATTACGCTGGTAACGGGAGATAAGCTCGTGGTCCGCGAGAGCGCGGACGAGATCATGGATCGCATCATCGAGTTCCGGCACCGCTTGCTGCCGACCTCTTTCGCGATGCTGCCCACGGTGTTGGGTTCTCAAGAAGAAGCGGCGGAAATTGCCGAGAGCACAAGCGAGTGAGGAGCGCTTTCAGTGGATAAGGGCACAATTGGCGGCTTACTCTTGGCTTTGGCCGGGATCATTGGAGGGTTAACGCTGGAAGGCGGAAACATCAACCAGATCCTTCAGCCTACGGCGGCCATGATCGTCCTCGGAGGAACGCTCGGGGCGGTTCTGGTCTCTTACCCGCTTCCGACCGTACTGGCCAGCTTCAAGCGGCTTTCTTCGGTCTTTCTCGAGCGCAGCCGCAACCTGGAGAGCGTCATCGAGGAAATCGTCAGCTACGCCGTCAAGGCGCGCAAGGAGGGCATCACCTCCCTCGACAATGTTCTCCCGAGCATTCAGGATCCCTTTCTAAAGAAATCGCTCATGTTGGCCGTGGACGGAACCGAGCCGAAAGAGCTCCGTAAGATGATGGAGCTTGAAATGGACAACCAGGCCGACCATGAGGAAAAACTCCCCCAGGTCTTCGAATCCGCCGGGGGATTTTCACCCACCATCGGCATCATCGGAGCGGTCCTCGGCCTCATCCAGGTGATGCAGCACCTCGACAACATCGCCGAAGTGGGCAAGGGCATCGCAGTAGCCTTCGTAGCCACTGTCTACGGCGTGGGCGCGGCCAACATCTTCTTCCTTCCCTCGGGAGGAAAACTCAGAATCCGCATCCGCGAGGAACAAACCGCCCGCGAGATGATCCTGGAAGGCGTCATCGCCATCATGGAAGGTCTGAATCCGCGCATGGTGGAAACGAAGCTTCAGGGTTATCTGGCACAACAGGGGGCCCAAGCAGCGCAGCCGGAGTATGGGCGATGAGCCGGCGGCGCAAACGCCATACCGCTCACGCCAACCATGAACGCTGGCTGGTTTCGTACGCGGATTTCATCACCCTCCTTTTTGCCTTTTTTGTGGTGATGTTCGCCTCTTCGCAGGTCGATAAGCACAAGGTCAGCGACCTGGCCGCAGCCATCCAAGTGGCGTTCCAGAAACTCGCGATTTTTACGCCGTCCAGCAGCCAGGTTAACCTGCTGGACACAGCGGCTGCGTTTTCGAACTCGAAGGTGCTCGGCGAGAAGGTTCACAACCATGATGCAGGCCTGGCAGGCCCCAACGAGAGCCTTCCGGACCCCGGCCAGATTCGCGACGAATTGGAGCGGGCGCTTGCTGAGCAGCTTCAGAAGAAGCAGGTGAGTCTACGGCTGACGCACGAGGGCTTGGTGATTAGCCTGCAGGAAATCGGCTTCTATGACAGCGGTTCGGCCACACTCAAGCCCGAGTCTATGCAAACAGTCGCCAAGATCGCTGAGCTCCTCGGCAACCGCCGGGAGTTTATCCGCGTCGAGGGCCACACGGACAACGTGCCCATTCACAACGCGGCCTTCAAATCCAACTGGGACCTCTCGACTTCACGCGCCACCGGCATGATCGATCTGCTGATCAACCGCTTTGGCTTTCAGCCGCAACGGCTCTCCGCCGCCGGCTATGCCGAGTATCATCCCATCGCTTCCAATAGTTCGCCTGAAACGCGCGGCCAGAACCGGCGCGTTGACATCGTGATCCTCAATCCTCAGCTTTGGGGCCTGTTTGCCGGCGGCAGCGCTCCAGCCCATTCCCCGATAGGCGCGTCGTAGCAACCGGGCCAAAAGACCTTAGCACCGGGCGGGATATGTCCCAGCCCAAGTCGTCGCCCTCATCGTCCTCATGCTCGCCGTCATCCTCATCGCCCAAATCCGTCAGAGCCCTGGCGCTACGTGCTTATTTGCGGACCTTAGCGGCTTTGCGCCTTTGCGTGAGACTCTTGATTCCGCGCCGCTAAACTGGAGTGCAAAGGTCATTTCCGGTCGGCCTCGAAGCAGTTCTGCGAAAAATTTCATAAAAGTGGACCTTTTTAGCGTAACTGTCTGTGACGACATGATTTACCAAATTGGGTTCGTACCCCCCGAAAGTTTCAAAATCGGGCCTGTTTTTGATGGCCTAAGCTAATGAACCCACAGGCGTTAGACGCCAATGGGTTCGTAGCAGCCCTCATCGTCGCCCTCGTCCCAGCCCAAGTCGTCGCCTTCGTCGTCTCCCTCATCGTCATCCTCATCGCCCAAATCCGTCAGCGGCGCGTTGAGGTCCCACATCTCCGGCGACCAACGGTCGATCGCCAATTCCAAGGGAGAGGCCTTCGGTAGCTTCCCATCCCTCACCAAACTCCGGGTAAGGCTTGAGGCGGGTCTCCACCGCCAGGCGAAGGTGCCACATGTCGGCCCGCCCCGAGCTGCCGAGTTCACTCTGCAGCCGGCATTGCCATTTGCGGTTCAGCATCCGGTAAGCGCTAACCAGGGCATGGAGCTCACACTCCAAGCGCACGTCGATGGCACGCAGGGTAAGCTCGTTTGACCCGCCGTTCACGGCATAGTGCTGCTTCAGCCACCAGTCCCAGGCGACGGCGTCCAAGAAGGGCTGCACCTCGGGATCCATGAACCAGAAAATAGCGAGAACATCGCGCCAGGTGCGAAGGAAGTCCTGCGGGTCAGCCTTGAGACTTTCGATGATTTCGCTGGCCAGTCGCGGAAGAGCCAGCCGGCGCTGATTGAGAGCTGAACGGCGGCGCCCCTCTTTGGTCCTGGGGCCGGTGGAACGCGCGGCGTTCCGGCGCTGGGCGCGCATGCGCTTCGCCGTTCTGGTTCCCTTCCAGGACACGAGGTCATTCCCCAAAAAGACACGCCGCGTCGGCGTACCCTTCGAGTATCACGTCGATCACTCGTAGGTCAAAGCCTCGCTCGGTCTCTAAGGGGTCAATTCTCGGTGGTCCGGCGTACGGGATGTACGCGGCCTGCTACCTGCAGGCCGCTTCTACTGGTCTCAGGCCCCACTCCTCGACCCCAGGCGGCGTCCAGCCTAACGGCGATCCCGTGCCGTGATATAACTGTTATACTGACATGCGATTCCGCTTTGACAGCCGGAAGGGCAAGCGACTGCGGGCGAACCCCAGACGCGGAATCGGTTTTGAAGAGGCGCAGGAAGTCTTCTCGCGCCCCTATTATCTCGATCAGCGCTCCGATCTGCCGGAGCAGTACCG
>DATJYK010000090.1:0-1249 GCA_035578005.1 Terriglobia bacterium | reverse complement strand
TGTTTAGGCCGGAGACATCCTTGACGTACGTTCGGAGACATCCCTGACGGTTGTCATATGCGCTTCGGCCTGGCGGAGGTCGACCTCCGCCAGGCCGAAGCGCATGAAAAATACCTTCCAGACGCCATCGGTGGCCGTGGCTCTGAAGGCGACGTCCAGGCCGGCAAAAGCCTGGGAAAGCTTGATCGCGCGCCCCTTGAAATGGGTGGTCCCGTCCGTGCCGACCCGGCGCACCTGGTCGGTGGCGTAGTAATCAGGGCCGGGAAGCGGCTCGGGAAACGCGCTGGCGCTCACGCGGTAGCGGCTCGCTGGCACCGCCAGATCGAGCGCCTCGTGCGGGCGCTGCTCGTTGTAGATCACGCGCCACCGGTCGAACGCCGCCTGGCAATCCGCCAAGTCGTCAAACCGCTGGGCCTGCAGCACCTCAATGTCCAGCGTGCGATGAAACCGCTCGTCCTTGCCCTGCGTCTGCGGATGGTACGGATGCCCATGCAGCAAACGCACGTCCAGGCGCAGCAGCCACACTTCAAAGCCGGTTTGCTCGGTGTTCCCGCAGCTGCCCCAGGGCGGGCCATTATCCGTCAGGATCGCCTTGGGCAGGCCGTAACGCCGGAACAACCGCGTCACTTGCCCCTGCACCGTTGCCAGCGTCTCATCGGCACAGGCCGTCAAACCCAGCGCGTAACGCGAGTGATCGTCCAGCACCGTCAGTGGATGGCAGCGCCCTTGCCCGGTCGGGAAATGGCCCTTGAAGTCCATCTGCCACAAATCGTTCGGCGCGGGCCGCTCAAACCGCTCAAACGCCCGGTGCTTGCCGCTCTCGCCCGGCTCCACCAGGCCATGTCGACGCAACACCGCGCCAACCGTCGAGGCCGCCGGCACGCCAGCCACCCCGAGATCCCGCAGGCGACGCGCGATCTTCCGCCCGCCCCAGCTCGGATGCGCCTGACGTACCTCAATAACCTGCGCCTCAATCCCTTCCGCGCTGCGCCGCGGGCTCGTCAGCGGTCGGCGAGAGCGGTCCTGAAGACCCGCCTCGCCATGCTCCCGGTAGCGGCGCAGATACTCAAAGCCCGTCTGCCGACTGATCCCAAACCGACGGCATAGCTCGGCAATACTCACCGCGCCTTGCTCAGCCAGACGAACAAACTCCCGACGGCTCTCCATGATCGATAGCGCCTTCCAGGGCATCGCTCCGCTCCACGCAGATCAAGCCCAAAAGCGTCAACCATGTCTCCGAACGTACGTC
>DATJYK010000089.1:0-1367 GCA_035578005.1 Terriglobia bacterium | reverse complement strand
ATCCCGGCGCGCCTGAAAGCGGTTTTGGTTCTGGTGATCACGATAGTGCTCTATCCGATACGCGCAGGGATGGATCTCGACCTCAACTCCTGGAAGTGGGCAGGCGTGCTTCTCAGCGAAGCGATTATCGGACTGATGCTTGGGCTGGCGGCCAACCTGATGATGGAAGCTCCAATGCTGGCTGGGCAGATTTTAGGCGTGCAAATGGGATATTCACTCGCCACTCTGTTCGATCCACAGACCCAGGCGGATACGCCTGTACTCGGCGAGTTTCATCGGCTCGCGGCGCTTTTAATTTTTCTTCAGCTGGATGTTCATCACTGGCTGCTGCGCGCTGTGGTCGCGAGCTTCGGATATCTCCCCGCCGGTACTGCGCTGGCGAACTTTACAGCAGTCAGCGGGTTGCTGCATGCGGCCGGCGGAATATTTCTTGCCGGAGTGCAAATCGCGGCGCCGGCATTAGTCGCAACCATCACTGTAGATGTCGCGCTCGGTTTTCTGGGGAAGGCATCGCCACAGTTGCCGGTCCTCTTCATTGGATTGGCAGTGAAAAACGTTCTCGGCCTCGCGTTGCTGTTTTTTCTTGCCGCTTACTGGCCGCACAGCTTCTCACAGAAATTTGCCGACAGCATCGTGCTTGGGGAGCGCCTGCTTCATCTGGCGCACTAGAAAGAGATGGCTGACCAGAATAAAACCGAGAAAGCGACACCGCGGCGCCGGCAGAAGGCCCGCGAAAAAGGCCAGGTGGCCCGTAGCCGCGATCTCATCGCCAGTGTCGGCACGATCTCTGCTGTCATCCTGCTCGCCTGGCAGGTACCGAGTTTTGCCAACGCGTGGCGGGGCTTTCTTCTGCAAACCTTGGACGCAGCCGCCGCTGGACAGGAGCCCGCAAGCTTCGTATGGCATTCCGCGGCAGGACTTTTCCGCGGTGTCGCCGTGGCCGCCGGGATTAGCTGGTTACTGGCAGGCATCAGCGGAATTGCGCAAGGCGGATTGGTGTTCGCACCAGCCGCGCTGGCGCCGGCGCCGACCCGTCTGAGTCCGGTATCCCGGGTCGAGCAACTCTTCTCGCTGAGTGCGGTGAGCCGCCTTTTGAAGTCGCTTGTGCCCACCGCTGCCATGGTCTTGCTGACGTTCTCGATCATGGCTCGGGACTGGGGCCAGTTGCCCGCCTTGCAGCATGCCAGCCGGACCGCGCTCATTGCCTTTGCCGGAAGCCGGATCTTTGAACTGGCCTGGAAATTATCGCTGGTGCTGCTGGCATGGTCTGCGGCTGACTACCTTTTTGAGCGCTGGCGTCACGAGAACGACCTCAAGATGAGCCGGCAGGATCTGCGCGACGAGTTCAAAGAGACAGAAGGGAATCC
>DATJYK010000088.1:0-35247 GCA_035578005.1 Terriglobia bacterium | reverse complement strand
GATCACATCGAGCAATCACCTCACACGAACCTTCAGGCGCCGTCGGCATCGAGAACAGCATCTCACTCTTGCAGTTGCGATTGATGCGCTCCCAAAGTGCTGACGAGCGTAATCGGCTCCTGGAAGACCTCGAGGAGCAAGACGAACGTCTGGCTTACCTAACTGAGTCCCTGAAACGACTGGCACCCACTTCGTTCACGAAACCAGCGGATTTGAGCACCGTGCAGGGCAGTTTACGGGACGATGAATTGCTGGTCGAGTATGTGCTGGACGACAGCCAGTCCTTTTGCGTGCTGCTCACCCGAGAGCAAGCGAGCGTCGAGGTCTTACCCACAAGCCGAAGAGAGATCGAAGATCTGACGGATCGCTATCTGGCGCAAATCGAAGCAAAACAGCCCAGCTCCGAAACATCAAGGCAGATTTACACTCTTCTCGTCGCGCCGGTTCTACATCGCTTCGACGCTGCCCGTCTCGTCATCGTTCCCGACGCTAAGCTTCATTTGCTTCCCTTCGATTCGCTGCAGGACGGCAACGGACACTATCTCTTTGCGTCGCACACGGTGAGCTACTCACCTTCAGCAACAGTGCTGGAAGTGTTGAGAACGGAACGGCGCCCGGTGCTGCCCACTCGAGCCTTTCTGGGCGTCGGCGACGTCATCTATCAGAAGGACGATGGGTTGCTCGCGAAGATCGGTGGCGAGAGCACGATTCCGGGGAAGATCCTACGGGGGCTGCACGACCTGACCGGCCTCCCGTTGCCGAACCTACCGGAGAGCGGCGAGGAAGTAATCGCGGCCGAGAGACAGATCGGAGGCAAGAACAGCGTGGTCTTGCTCGGCAAGGATGCTACCGAAGGCGCCTTCCAATCGCTGCCCCTGGGCGATTTCAAGATCATCCATCTCGCGGTTCACGCAATCCCGAGTTCGCAGTATCCGCAACGCGCCGCTCTGGTGTTAGGGAGGGACGGCAAGTTCGGAGATGGACTGCTGCAAGAACGTGAGATTGCCTGGCTGCCGCTGAATGCGGACTTGGTCACGCTCTCCGCGTGTGACACGGGAGTTGGAAGACTGGAAGGCGAAGAAGGGGTTAACAACCTCGCCCAGTCATTCATATTCGCTGGAGCCAGGGCGGTAGTGGCCACTTTGTGGGAGGCCCAGGACAATGCTACAAATTCCCTTATGCAGTATTTCTACCGGCATTTGGGCGATGGCCAAGATAAGGCTTCGGCATTGCGCGAAGCAAAGGTGGACTTCTTAGAGAAGTATGGGCGCAGCGCTTTGCCCTATTATTGGGCAGGTTTCGTCATGATCGGCGAAGGGGCCAGCACCGTCGCCTCACTCTCTGCAAAGCCATGAGTCTTAATCGTCAAGACAGAGAGAAGATACTCGACAAGGTCGTCAGGCTCGTCGAGAAGAAGCATTTCGATCCGAGTCTTAACGGTGTGAACTGGCAGGCACTTGTAGAAGGCCGACGCCACCGGATACTCGATAGCGCGGGGCAAGAGGACTTCGAACACGAGGTGCATGGGCTGGTTTCGGAACTGAAGACCAGCCATACGGGTTTTTTCCATCAGAGCTCGCGTAGTATCCCGGCACGTCATGCAATTAACGCTACTTTTCAACGGGGCAGTGTTGGTGACACCGAGAAGTGGATCTTTCAGGATGTGCATGAGGGTGGGCCCGCCCAGGCGGCCGGCTTGCAACCGGGCGATGTTCTCCTACGGGTTTCGGGGCGAGACCTCGTTCCCCCCGGAGCGCCGGTGTTCAAGATGGGCGACCGTACTGAAATCGTCGTGTTGAAACGCGACTCGAAGGAAGTTGCGCTTTCGCTGTACGTACCTCCACCGAGGTCAAAGAAGCGGCCCATAAGCCAGCCGCGACCAGTGTCGTTTTCGGCTGTTTCCGCTGGCATCGGTGTGTTGAAGATCACGATGTTCCCGGGCTTGATTGGAGTCGACCTGGCCCGGGCCATTGACGATGCCGTCGAGCAAGCCCGGCAATTCGATCGGTTGATTGTTGATCTCAGAGGGAACACCGGCGGGGGCATTGGGGGTCTCCGCCTCATGAGTTACCTGACACCGGACAAGGTTCCGGTCGGTTTCAGCCTCACCCGACGGAGGTTGGTCCGTGGCTATGATAAGGAACGTTTGCCGCGGTTCGGCAGAATACCGTCCCGCAAGGCTAAACTGATCTGGCTCGCGCTGCGCTATGGCTTTGTTGATAAATCGATCGTAGTGGTTACGGAAGGACTGGGGCCGCAACCGTTTCACGGGCGCGTCGTGCTTCTGGTCAACCAGCACTCGGCCAGCGCAGCTGAGATCGTTGCGGGGTTCGCAGCGGAGAACAGACTCGCGAAGATCGTTGGCACTAGGACCGCGGGCCGCCTACTGAGCGGCAGCGCGTTCAAAGTGGGTCAGGGTTACATATTAGGATTGCCCGTTGCCAACTATCTGACTTGGCAGGAAACCGTCTTGGAAGGCAAGGGCGTCACCCCAGACGAAGAGATCCAACTGTCATACGGAGCTCTGAGGGAGGGGCGGGACTCTCAAATGGAAAGAGCTTTGGAGGTGGTGCAGGGGCTCTAGAATTGCTCTCACCTCAGTCTGGCGTCCCCGCAAGGGGACCAAGTTGAGAACGAGGGTAGGAGCACAGTACACTACCCGACCCGAGCGACGCAGATCAGCTTTCACAGATCGCAGCCGCAGTAGCTCCAATTCACCTTGACCAAGTTCGGGTAGTTGCTTACAAAGGGTGTATGCCCCTCGTCTACGTCTTTGCGGCTTCCAAGATGGAGGCTCAGCCCGTGCTGGTACTGGCGGGTCGCAACGCCGCCCCCGCCCAGGGCTCGACCGGCGTCATCATTGAGCACGACGGCGAGCGCTTCGCCGTGATCATTACCGGCATGGGCACAGGCAATGCCGAGGCGACGGCAGATGCAGTTCTAGGCATGGCGAGCGGGGGCGCGCGCGGCGGCTCACCCCTGGCGGAAAAGCCGGATGCCATCGTGGTGATCGGGCTCTGCGGCGGGCTAAGTGAAGGCTTGCCAGCACAACGCATCGTCGCTTACAAGGAGTGTCTTTCCGCCAGTCCTAATAAGGCTCCGCCACTCCAATGCTCGCCGATGCTTACGGAAGGTGTCTTGAGAAGTCTTCAGCAGCATGGCATCGCGGTCGAGACCGCAATTGGCATTACGTCACCGCGGATCGCGACGACCAAAGCTGACAGGCTCGCCTTGGCGAAATCCGGTGCGGAGGCTGTGGACATGGAGAGTTACCCAATCCTGGCCGCTGCTGCGCGAGCGGGTGTTCCCACAGTCGTCGTCCGCGTCGTTTCCGATTCCCTTGACACACAAATGCCCGACTTCAACCCGGCGCTGGACTCAAAAGGAGCGCTGGAGGGCGGCAAGGCACTGAGGATCGCGCTCGGGTCGCCTCTAGAGACGTACCGCCTGCTCGCGGCCAACAAGCGCGCGATGGAGCACTTGGCGCCGGCGGTTAAACTAATTATCGAATCGGACTGTTTCTCAAGCATTCAGAACACGATGAAGAACTGATACTCCTTTCTCCGAACGTGATGCGCGGCTCGCAACGCGGAGCTTGTTGACTCTCGCCACTGCGGGTAAACCACGAAGGGGGGCTGCCGCGCCCAACTCGTGGATACCCCTGGACGTGAAAGACGCCCAGTTCAGCGGAGTCGGACGATGCGAGCGAGCAGATCTTCCTTTCCTGCCGTCTTCACGCTTCTCTTCTCACTCTCTCTCCTAACAAGGGCCGCGCCTAGCCAGCCGCAGACGACGCTCACTGAGGCCGACAGGCTGGCCATGCTTTACAACTGGCCCCGAGCCATCCCGCTTTACGCGGATGCGGAGAGCGGGTTCCGTCGCTTGAACGATCCCGTGGGAGCGCTCGAAGCCCGCCTCGGTTGGCTGCGCGCGGAGGCTTACGACGAAGCATCGCCGGCGCTGGCTGCGGAAGTGGACGGGGATTTGCGAAATCCCACGATTCAACGCGAACCCCGCCTAATGCTTCGCTCCATGGCGGCAAAAGCAGCAATCGAAGAGGAGGTTAATGAGGATTATTCGCGTGCGAGTTGGCAAAAGATTCAGGAGCTCGCCAAAGGGCTGGGTGACGCTCGCTGGCAGGCAAGAGCGCAGGCTGAACTCGGCATCATCGCCTTTCTGGATGGTGACATGGCCACCGCTACACAGATGCTGAGGGCCGCCTTGGTTTCATTGTATCTACAAGGCGACATGGGCGCTACGATCTATTATGGCTCAATTGTTGGCAATGGTAAGGTCGAGGCCGGCCAACCCGAGGAAGGGATCAAGTACTGCCAAACCGCCATTCAGACGGCAGGCACCATCAAGGACATGGGGTTCCCTTTTATGGCATACGAAGGAAAGGCTCGCGGGCTCATCGCCTTGCAACGGAGCGCCGAAGCAAAACAGGTCCTGGATGAAGCCATCGGCCGAGCCCAAGCGCAAAACGCGCTGGCTGCCGAGGCCCAGCTTCTTGTTGTGCGCGGAAAGCAGGAGGCGGTGGCGAACCCGCAGGAGGCGATCAAAGACCTCCGCGCGGCAATCGACTTCTGCCGTCAGCACGACTTTCGCCATCCTCTTGCCTGGGCCACGTTTGAATTGGCGACGGTTTACAGGGACCAGGGCGACCTCGCGCACGCCGAGCTGTACGCCGCGATGGCCGAACGTCGGACGGAAGCGCTCGACGATAGATACCACTTGCCGGAAGACCTGGCGTTGATGGCCGACATTGCGGCAGGCGCCGGCCGGATCACGGCGGCAGACGCACTTTACCGGCGTGCGGAAGATGTGACCGAAGGCTTGCTGGCTTCTCTGCCAAGCCGTCAGGTAGAGAGCTCTCTGATTGGCACGCTGAGCAACGTCTATCTCGGCCATTTCAGGCTGTCGGCCGTGCGGCTCAATAATGTTTCGGAAGCTTTTCGCATCCTGGAAAGCGCACGCGGGCGCGCGATCGCGGACCAGCTTCGTAGCGGAGCACGCCAGGGCTCGTCGAGCGACCAAATCAGCCAAGCAGCGCGCAGCGAGTTGAACCAGCTTCAAACGGAACTGCTTCATGCCAATTCACCCGGTGAGCGCGGCAGACTGTTAGAGCGCCTGTTCGAGACAGAACAGGTGTTGGCTCCGACGGGCGCACCACGCACAGGCCTCCAGAAGGCGGCGCTACGCGCAACCCCTGTCACCCTGCCAGCCATACAGAATTCGCTAAGCCCTAGCGAGGCTGTTCTGGAGTATGTACTCGACGATCCGCACTCGTTTTGTCTGTATATCACGCGCGATCGCGTCGGCGTGAGTCGGCTTCCGGCCAGCCGTGCGGAGCTGGGTAAGCTCGTTGCTGCATACCGCGAGGAGATTTCCGACCGCCTCTATTCAACATCCAGCGCAGCCCGGCTGTATTCTGCCTTGCTAAGGCCTCTACCGGCTCCCATCCTTAAACCAAGCCTCGTCGTTGTCCCTGATGGTGAGCTGAATTTGATCCCTTTCGATGCGCTCGCGGACGAGACCGGTGAGTACGTTCTTGGTTCGCACGTGGTCAGCTATGCCCCATCAGCCACTGCTCTCAACCTGATGCGACGCATGAGGGGTCTAAGCCGAGCCCCGGTCACGTTTCTGGGCGTCGGCGGTGTGGCGTATCAGAGCTCAGCTTTGAGCGGGGCAACAAACGACAAGGCGCGCGATCATGGGTCGGCCGCCACCGTCTCGGATCCCTTTAGTCTTATCGCTCACCCATTACCAAACCTGCCCATGAGTGGGGATGAAGTCAGATCGGCTGGCGAGATCTTCGGCAAATCGAGCGTGCTCCTGCTGGGTGCTAACGCAACCGAGGGTGCGTTCAAGGCCGAGCCGCTCGATAGTTTTAGAATCATTCACATCGCCGCCCACGGAATCGGCACCATGAACTTCCCCGACCGAGCGGCCTTGGTGCTCGGACGAGACCCCATGGACCAAGACGACGGGCTCCTTCAGGTGCCTGAAATCAGGGAACTCCATCTGAAGGCCGATTTAGTCACCTTATCGGCGTGTGATACAGGAGCGGGGCGACTTGAGGGGGAGGAAGGTATCGAGACCATCGAGCGCGCGTTCCTGTTCGCTGGGGCGCGCTCGGTCCTCGCGAGCCTGTGGGCGGTATCTGACATCTACACGACAACGCTTATGGCCCAGTTTTACCGAAATCTCGCGGCCGGTCAGGGTGAGGCCGAAGCTCTGCGCGAAGCCAAGCTGAACATGCTGAAAAAGTTTCACGGTCAGGTGGCGCCGTTTTACTGGGCGGGATTCACCCTCGTAGGGGACGCTTATGCTCCGGTTGCCACTTGGGAAGATTAACCAACCGTCGAGCCGGCGTCAAAGATGGCCGACGGCAGTGAAATCATCGGGGAGAGATGCGACTCGAAAGAAGTTGCGTTTTCGCTCTATGTGCCACCGCCGAACTCGAAGAAGCCGCGAATTCGCCAGCCGCGCGGAGCATCGTTCTCGTTGGTTTCCGGGGCGCCGGTCCGTTGAAGAACAGATCCAATTGTCAGAAGCTCTAAAGGCGAGGCGTGACATTAAGATGGAAAAGGCCAGGATGTCACGTAGGCCGTCACCTCAGCACCAGCGGGTAGTAACTCCAGCTCGTGTCTTTTTGACGGATCGCGAGCAGGTATAAGCCGCGCTCTAAATGGCTCAGGTCCACCCGCACGTGTAACGTCGACTTGTAATTTTCGAGGTTTACTTGTGCCTGGGCACTCCAAATCGGCTGACCCGGCTGCCGGACCACTTCCACTTCGTACATTCCGGGTTCGCTCCCAACCGGAAGGTACATCGTCAGATTCAGGTTTCCCCGACCGAGTTCCAAGGGGGGATTGGGTTGTGCTTGTTCAGCGCCGCGCAGCGCACCTCGATTGGTAAGGTCCAGGGTCGCCGCTTCAACAGGTCGTGTGGGTTGCCGGAGGAATAGCCAGGCCGCGGCAACCAACACGATGAGCAGACCTGCGGCGACGCTGGCGAGGCGCAGCCTTTGACGTTGCTGAAAGGCCTGGCGGAGTTCAGCAAACTGACGCGTACAGGGAGAGCAAGAGCTGAGATGGTTGATCCATGGCTCGGCTTCCTCAAGCCCCAGGCGGCGGGAAGCGACAGCCTTGAGCACGTCGGAACCCGGACAGCCACGCCGCTCGGGGTTGGGATAACCGTCGAGAAACGTCCGGTTCAGCGCTTCGACTAGCCGTTTCTTTTCCTGCCTAGATAACACGGTCGTTGAGGCATCCTTTAGGTGTTCTTCGCGGAAGAGTGAGACACACCGCTAACTCGATAACCCACCTTCCTTACCCGCGCTTGCTCTATTTTCCCGAGGATTCTCCCAGCAGCTTTCGTAGCTTACGGAGTCCGTACTCAAACCGCTTTCTAGCCTGTTCCTTCGTCAACCCGAGCGCACGGCCAATCTCATCCCACGAATACTGCCGGCAATAAAACCAAGCAGTTACCCGGAAAGGCTCATCCATGCGAGCCAGCGCCTCCCGTACAAGAACCTCAGACTCAACTCGTTCCACCCAGGAAGAATCCTGCGATCCCTCCAGTGCGTCCAGTTCCGCGGTCGATGGAACAAACTCAATGATCCGTTGTCGCTTGCGTTCCCTCGCGAGGTAGCGGTTAAGACGATTTCCGAATATAGCAAACAGGTACGAGTCGAGATCGGAGATTTTGGTCGTTCCGAGTTTTTCCATCGTGCGCAACACCGAGAGCAGCGTTTCTTCCCAAATCTCGGTGGTGAGAGCCCGCGCATCAGGCGCAAGAGTAGGTGCCTCGGAGACTTTGCTCGTCGCGGAGGCGAGAGCT
The DNA here is from genome assembly GCA_035578005.1 of Terriglobia bacterium. Classification (GTDB taxonomy): domain Bacteria; phylum Acidobacteriota; class Terriglobia; order UBA7540; family UBA7540; genus Gp13-AA77. The sequence continues at coordinate 27,402 of DATJYK010000088.1, read as the reverse complement.
GAGGGCCATAGCCGGCGGGAGGCATCGAGGAGTCGCGCTTCGTTCTCGGTCGGTGGCCTTCCCGAGAGTCGCGCCGCGAATAGGGGCCAGTTCTCGTCCATGGTCCCTTTTCTCAAGGGAATCCCTGAAGCAGAGTGACGCCCCCTTCTCGGCTGGGACCTCAGGCACGCCTTTGGTGAATGATCCCGCACGCAGAGTGCCACTACCGGCGGCGGGGTGTCAACGTGCTTTTGTGAAATTTAACAAAAAAATGCGTTTTGAGTTTGTCCGCTTTTGCCGTTTCGCTGCTCCTTTACTAAGTGAAGGCCAGCGGTCACTGACTTTGCCTACTGAGTGGTCCTGAAAGCGGGCTGCTGCTGTAATGCCGTCCAGAGACTCAGCCTGCAAGGGAACTGGTCGCTTGAATTCACCAAGCGAGCAACGCCCGGTGCCGGAAGACGCCCCGCGGTGCGGCGGCAGAAGTCGAGGGCTCTTCTTGGGTGAGGTAGGGGCTCGATACAAAAAGGGGGATCATGGGAGAAAGTCATGCAAGACCGGCAGGGAGGAGGACGATCCGTTGATGACTCCTCGTTCCGACTCGACATGGTGTCGCACCACGGCGAGGGCGCCGCTGCGCGGCTAGTGGTTACGGGAGATCAGCTTTTCCCCAAACAAGTCTCTCCGAACGGCACCGGCTTAACGCCCGAGAACCTGGACGAACTCCTGCGGGCATACGAAGGCGACCATGCCGCAAGACATAACGGGATCAGAGAGTTCGTTGAGCGCTACGGCCTTACACCTTCTCGAGTCTACAAGTTGGCCTTCAGGAACGGGTTTACCAAGCGCCGGGGGGAAGGCGGCACACCGATACTTCCCGCAGAAGCCGAGAAGATCCTCCGGGACGCCTCGGGCCTCGGCCGCAGGTTCGTACACGCCGCCATCAATCGAGCCATGAGGGTTCTTCTGCAATATCCTCGCGGGGCGTTCGGTCAGGTTACGCCCGCCATGCTCTGGAAACAGGTCCGCAAGTATCAGACGCCGTCAACCCATCGGCGGTATCAGCGCGCGCACTGGTCGCCAGCAGATCTCGAGTTGCTTGCGGAAGGCTACCGGGAGGGTCCGGCTGGAATACGGCGGTGCGTGCGGGAGTTGATGCGGCGTCATCCGGATTGGTCACGAGACCAAGTTCACTGGAAGGCCTGCAGGTTGAGTTTGTGTCGGCGAGTGCAGGATAAAAGCAACGCTCGGAGGCGGTGGTCGGAGAAGGAGGATATGACGATCATCTCTCTCGCCACCTTGAAACCCATAACAAGCATTGCCCAGAAACTCGACCGCAGCAGCTGGGCGGTCCAATGCCGGCTCTCAGGGCTTCGCCTAAGTGGCCGCGTAGCTGGACAAGACTATGGGTGCGAGGATCTCGTGAGCCTCCTGCGGATCGGACGCCGGAAACTCGATAGGCTGATCGGCAGTAAGAAACTAAGGTGCACCGCACTTCGCATCAGCCGCCGTTCCGTCGACGATTTCTTAAGGAAACAAAACCCCAATGGATCGGCACCGGGAATTCCTTCGGGACGAAAGGTTCCGCCGAAAAAGTACTACACGTTCCAGAAAGCTGCGGCGCGGTTGGGCGTGACGCCGCAGCAAGTCGGCGAACTTCTCGCCCGGGGCCTCCTGAAGCCCTACCGCCCGCGCGTGTCCGAACTGAACCTGTGGCAGTTTCTGGAGAAGTACGGCTGGGAACTTCAGCCTGAGTCCCTGGAATTTGAGTCCCTGGATTGCGAGCCGCACCGTTGGGTAAAACGTGTCCCCGAGCTTACGCCTCAAGAGGCGGCTTCGCTGGCGAAGTTACGCTCTCAGCGGGCACACGTCGAGACTGTAAGAATTTGTCGGTACTGCGGGCGCCAGGTTCGCGGCAATGCTTTGGGTTTTCACGAGAAGCGCTGTCCTCAACGGCCCATGCCGCTGCCGCCAATACGCCGTGCGGCTCCGGCCGTGTAGAAGTGTCGTTCGCGAGACGATCCATCGGCATCACTGTCGACAGCTTGGCGCCACTCCGTCAGGCTTGGGTACGCCTTGATGCGGCCATCCTCCCAGTCGCGTCGCCAGCGGGCGGAGTAGCACATCACCCGGATCCAATGAGGGTGGAGTTGAGTGTAGTAACGCACCGCACCGAGCCAGCCCTGGCGCCAGGCGCGTGAGAAATAGTGGCTGGTGATCCAGTCGACCAGGCGCGGCCAGCTCCCGATGCACTCCGGAGGGTCTGTCCTCCGCCGCGGCGCGTCGTACTGGAGAAAGCCCGGACACCGACGGCGCAGCTCTCGTCGAACCGGCTGAGGAATGGCAGCGGATTGTTCCAGCCCTGTTCGAGCCCAAGAGGCGAACTCGTCCCAGTCAACGCAGCAGTCCACCACCTTGGCGAAGTGATCGGCGCTGATATGATCGGCGGGACGTAGCAGCTCTCGAAGTCGCGGCCTGACAATGCCGAGCTCGCTGCATCTGAAGGCTGCCTGGCGCCACCGTTCGAAGGAAGGGTAGGAAGACGGTTTCTTCTCCCTCCATTCCTCGGTGCACTTCAGCCAGTAAGCTTCAGAGCGAAGATAGCGGCGATCGCGAACGGCATAATACACGACGGCATCCATCCAGCCTTCACGGCGCACTTCCGCAAATACATTCGTGAAGATCCAGTTGTCCAGCCGCTTCCAGACGCGCGCATGTGTGCGTCTCCGCCGGGACGACAAGTTGTCGTCCCAAAAAACTGGATACTCACGCTCGATCGCCTTCCACACCGCGTCCGGCAGGCCTTCGCTGGTCTCTTCAATGGATCGCAGCCAGAACAGAAAACACTCGGATTCAATGTACTGGTTGATGAATGCGAACAGCATCCGCCATGGTACGCGCTTCGCTTGTTCTTCGGCGCGCTTCTTCGCCACTCGCCCGACGTCACGCACCATGTTGGCAAGAGTCATACGCTTCGGCTTCGGCACCCGCCAAGTCACCTGACGAGGCGGTTCTTGCCGCCGCCGTCCAGTTCTGCCAAATGTAGCTGTCTTCAGGTTCGCGCGCAATGGCCACCTTTTCTGATCCTGATGGTCACACCGCCGTTGGGTTGGAGCCGCAGAATAGCGCCGCGAATCTCAAGTATGAAACAGGAGGCACGGGGGGTCTGGTACTGGCTACCGCAGACGATTGACCGGCAAGCCGCTTAGCAAAGCCCTGCTAACTGGCAGAGGAATAGGGTCACGTTGTAAGCCGAATGCATAAGGCCGGCCGCAGCCGTGGAGTGGGATCTCACTCGCATCCAGCCGTAGGCCACTCCGGTGGTGGTGAAGCAGACCCATTGCGCGGGCGTCGGGGGTTTATGGAGGGCAGTGAATAACAGTGCCGAGAGGCCAACAGCGGCAGGCACGCTGACAGTGCGGGCCAAGACAGGAAGCAGGCAACCGCGGAAGAAGGACTCCTCGAGGGCCGGGCCAAGGATGGCGCCGAACAGCGCCAGATCCCAGAAGCGGATGGGTGGCATTACCCACCTCGACCGGTGAACGAACAGCGCGACTGCTATCGCGAGGGCTGCGCCCCCGAGAACAGCGATGACTGCGTAACGGAGGCTTGGCCGAATCCAACCGAGTGCGCGCCAAACGTGGCGCCGATAGCGCAGCTTCAGGATTGCGTAGAGACATGACAGCAGGGAAAGCAGCACAACGGTCTGGAGGGCGCGTGTCGGTCGATTCAATGAGGTGGCACTCAGCAGGTGAAGACGAACGGCCGAATGAAGCAGCACCCCAAGAAACAGCGCCGCAAAGAAAAATAGGCCGATGTCCTCGTAGCTCCAATAGGTCTGCTGTGTGTGGAGGGTGTGGTGGCGGTCGGACAGGGCAATATGCACCTTGTCCGAGGACCGGTCGTTTGGGCGGTCGAAACCGTTGGGAGACAAGAAACCATCACCTCGATGAAACAGGTCACGGCGCCCTGAACAAATAGCTTAGCGGTTCCCTACCCCGGGCAGGGTCACGCGAAGGTGCTGAAACTCGGGCACGACGTCGAAAGGAACAGCCGGAACTGCCACCGGTTCGCCCAACTGCTCAATATCTGCAGGCGACGAATTTCCGAGGAATTTCGCTGCCTCGTGGATATGGGCAACCCTCTCCGGGACCAGGCCCATCAGGCGAGCACAGGTAGCATCCGCGGCGACGGCGTCGTCGGCCAGCACAATCCGGTCAAGCCTGCGTGGAGTGCCGTTCAGAGGGCCGTTACCTTCCATGGCCATGATACCGTCGGCGATGACGAAGTGAATCGGCACCGTGGCACAGATGTCCACGATGGACTGCTGGATGCCTCTCCAGTGCAAAAGGTTCTTCGGCCACCCGTATTTTGTTCCAGGCACAACTCCGAACATGTTCTTCATGCTCAGAGTTACTCCCGCCCAATGGTGGGCTTTCACCTTCGGCATGGAAACCACAAAATCAGCACCCAAGACCGTGCGTGGAAGCCAGAGATGATTCAACCCGGCATAAGTTGCCTGAAGTCGAGTCTCGACGAGTTCATCGCGGTTGAGGTCAACGAATGGGATGCGTTGTTCTTTGAGCTGTGCTTCGAACCCACTTTCCGCCAACACAAGTTGGGTGTCGCGCTGGTGGCCCGGGCCTTCGGCGACCGTCACCGACGCGGCGCCGAGGCGCCGGAAACACTCCGCGGCAACGGCGACCAGAAAGGGGTGGGTGTTGATGTGGCTCCCCGGGATGTAGTCGACCAGGTTGGGTTTCAGCAGCACGGATCTGTTGTGGACATCCAGGTTGAAGAGTTGTAGGGCCTTCCAAAGCTCCTGTTCGAGTTCCCGCGTGTACGACTCAGCGATCAGGACAGCGACGCGGGAGCGTGCGGGCTTGCGCACTTTGTCGTATCGCGGCAGCAAGAATGGCGCCGCGGTCGCATAGCCCGCGGCGATACCAACCGAACCAGCCATCGCGGTTCGCCTCGTCATGAGGTCACCCGAAACACGTTTCCTTGAAACGGACAATCCAGAGCCAGAAGAACAGCTGCCAGTGTCGCGCAATCGTCGATCGCGTTCGCGCCTGAGATTGCGACGAGCGTGGCCATGGGTTCTTCCGTCGAGCGGCCATGCGCATCGAGCGCCAGGATTGACCACGCGAGGCTCCAAGGCGCAGAACACTTTCTGGCCCGCCGTTCGAGCCAATCGAGACTCTTTTCAACAGTGTCGCTCTGGCCTCCTCCATGGAGTGCCAAGAGGGCAGCAGCAGTCGCATCGAGGTGCGGTGCGAGGGGAACGCTGTAAACCACTCCGTTCCCGGCGTTCCATCCACCGTCAGGACAGGCGCGGTCGAGCAGCATCTCGACGCCGTGCTTGATGCGGAAGCTCACTTCGCGAGTTGGGCAGCAGACGACGCTCTGCTTGAACGCCAATAGAGAGAAGGCTGTGGGCACGACCCAGCTGCAGGTACCTGGAATCCAAGGCCAGCCGAATTTATCGGGGTTGAAACGGACGCGGGTGTCCGCAGTGCGGAACTTCCACTTCCAAAGCCAGTGCGACTCGCGGCCTCTTGAGCTGAGTAGCCAGCCCAGGCCCCGCCCGATGGCAGGAGTAACCTGACCGCAGTTGATGAGCGCTGTGACAGCAAGCGCCGTTGCCCAACATCCGTCGCGGTCGTCACCGCTGAACGCCGGCCAGCTGCCATTGGGGTTCTGGGCTTCCAGAAGAAATCGAAGGCCCCGTTCGGGAACGGAACCGGGATGAGCCCGGAGGGCCAGCAAGGAAAGGCACGTCGGCTCAAGGGCAGGCTGGGACGAAAGCCGGCCGAAGCCCCAGCCCCCTGAAGGGAGTTGGCAGGTGGTTAGCCGCTGCTCAAGTACGCGGACGAGGGTGCTCTCTCGGTTCATGAGGTTGTTCTAGTTGAGCTTGGGGCAGATTGTCAAAATTGGCGCCCAAAGCGGTCCCGGTGGCGGGTCTTAGGGGTGATTAACAGCGGCAAGTAGCGATGAATTGCAGGCCTCATGAAGTACAGAATCTCGGTCACAACCTTTCCGGGCAGTGAAGGTTTTTTCGAGGGCTGCCCACGATACGCGGGAATCAGTCGCGCTTGTCATCGGTGAAACCCCGCTCACAAGCACCGGCCAATCAGTTTTTCTCGCTTGCTTCCGTCAGCCGAAAGATCGGTCAACGGACCGCTGCAGGATGGAATCCTGGTCAGGGGTCCCAGGCTCCCGCTTCCGGCGGGCAGGACGCCCAGGTTGGTAACCTGCCAGATCCAGATATCGGAATCTCGGTCACAACTTTTCCGGGCAGTGAAGATTTTTTCGAGGGCTGCCCCCGAGCCCGAGGACCCAGTGGCGCCTGTCAACTCTGGAATCTCATCCACAAGGTCCGGGCAGTCGTTTTTTTCTCACTTGCTCTCACCAGCCCAACGACCCGTCGACCGGCCGCAGAACGGAACCCCCGTCAGGGAAGCCAAGCTGCAGCCTGTCCGTGGGCGGGACACCCAGCGAGGTGAGAGCCTGGAATCTCGGTCACAAGTTTTCCGGGCAGTGAAAGTTTTTTCGATGGCTCCCTCCTAGCGTCGGAAAATCAGCCGCGCCCGTCAACGTTGGAATCTCAGTCACAAATCTCGGGCAGTAAACGTTTCTCGTCTCTTCCCATTGCCCGAGCGACCCGTCGAAAGCCGCTGCACTGTGGAATCTTGGTCACAACCTTTCCGGGCAGCGAGGATTTTCTTACTGCCTGCCCGGATGCGGGGAGTCGGCCACGCTTGTCAACGCCGGAATCTCAGTCACAACTTTTCCGGGCAGCAGAATTTATTTTCGTTGCCCGCTGGTGTTGACCTCGGGCGCCGAGAGGGCCTGTAAGGAGCATAGAGACAGATCGACCCGTGGGGTTCAAGACGGGTGCGAGACCGGGCTGGACCGATCCGATCCTGCGCGCTCTGGGGCGTTTGAACCGTGCGTGGGTTTGACGTGTCTGCGCTGAGCCTGCGCTAGTCTTGGAGCGTTGGGGGAGGCGCATTGCATGTTCTCATCTTCTGAAGAGATGGCTCTTAGACTCCGGTCTGCCCGCTACGTCATCGACCCGGTGACGCTCGAAGTGGTTTATCTGGCGGCGCGGATGCAGAAGCCGCTGCTAGTGGAGGGTCCACCCGGATGCGGCAAGACGGAACTCGCGTACGCCGTCGCGCAAGCGGGCAATACCGTGGTCGAGCGGCTCCAATGCTACCAAGGCATCACCGAGGAAAAAGCCATTGGCAAGTTCGACGAGGCTCTCCAGAAACTGTACCTCGAGACGGGGCGCGAGCGCCTGGGCGAGGACTGGAATGCCATTCGCGAGCGGCTTCACAGTCTCGATTTTTTCAGCGAAGGACCTCTGTTGCGGGCGCTCCGCCATAAAGGGAACGCTTGCGTGCTGCTCGTTGACGAGCTGGATAAAGTGGACCACCAATTTGAGGCGCTGCTGCTCGAAATTCTCTCGGCTTGGCAAATCACTGTACCGAAGCTGGGCACGATCCAAGCCGAGACGATTCCGTTTGTTGTACTGAGCTCGAACGAAGAGAGGCGGCTGGGAGATCCCCTGCGACGGCGGTGCTTTTACCTGCGCTTTGAGTACCCCAGCGTGGAACGGGAAAGAGAGATCCTCGCGATTCGGAGCACAACGTCGAAGCCAGCTCTTCGCGGCCAATTGGCCGGGCTTGCGCAAGCGTTGCGCGGGTACAGCCTGGAGAAACCGCCCTCGATCGCCGAGATGCTGGACCTTGCTCGCGGCCTCGAAATCCTCGGCGTCAGCGAAATCCACGCTGAACAGAGAGACCTGCTCCTGCCGTTGCTCGCCAAGACGGAGGCGGACCGGAGGCGGCTGTTGCTTCGAGCCGGCTTCGATGGCTTGGTCGCGGACTCCAAGCGGTATCGCGACGAGCTGGCTGGAAGGGCTGGGGGAAGGAGTATGTGATCAGGCAACTAGCGGCCATCGTTTTGCTCGGCGGCTCGATTGCGCGGGGAGGCGAGCCGGCCGGAGTGGCACAGCTCTGCAGGTACTGGGCGGAGTATTATGCCCGTGCCTACCAAGTGCCCGTCGAGTTGGTCGATGCAGTGATCGAAGTCGAATCGGACTGGAATCCCTATGCGGTGTCATCCAAGGGAGCCGCCGGCCTGATGCAACTGATGCCAGGGACGGCTGTGAGGTTTGGCGTGTGGAACCGGTTTCACGTGCAGGAGAATGTTCGCGCCGGCGTCGCTTACCTGGCCTGGCTAATACACCTGTTTCACGGTGACTTGCGGCTGGCTACGGCCGCTTACCTGGTAGGCGAGTCTCGGATCGAGTCGCGGGGTTTGGCATATTCTTCGCCGGAGGTGTACACCTACGTAAGCCGGGTGGCGCGGATTTACCGAGCCCGGCGGCTTAACTCGATGCAGAGTGGTGGGACCACAGAGGAAGTTGAGAGGTGAGACATGTGCAAGTTAGCTTGGCTTCTTAGTCTGCTGTGTTCGGTTGGCATGGCGATGGCCCAAGTCCGTGATATCCAACCGGAAGTGCTCACCAAGTCCGTGCCTGAAGAGAGAGTCACTGAGGTGCAAGTGGCGGCACATTTCGTCACCGCGATTCGCATGCCCGAGCCGGTCAACTCAGTAGTTGTGGGCGATCCGGAGCTTTTCCAGGTCGAGCACTCGGACAAGGAGCCACGCCTGGTTTTCATCAAAGCTGTCACCACGAAGCAAGCCGAGACGAACCTACTAATTTCGACAACTTCTGGGCACGAGGCTAGCCTGCTGGTCATCAGCCGAGGTGATTCGCAGACTCGGCCCGATATCGACTTTCTGCTGAGATACGAGACGCGGGAAGGATTTTTGATTGAGTCTAGCGGATATCCCTCAGCGTTAATTGGGGAGACGCTAGCGGCGGGACAGACTGGACCGGTGTCGCTTCCCGATTCCCCGGCTGCGCAGCCGTCTTCGACCGTGACGCAGGCGTCGCTCTCGCTGGCCGATCCGCGTAAGGGAGCCCCTGACCCGCCACCAGATGGAGCGAGTCGAGGCGGCCTCGACGAATTGTTGAACCGGCAAGAACGCGCGCCGCTGCCTGAACTGTATGGCGAGCACATCAGCGTCGAGAATCCTTCAGGGGACCATGTCCGAGCGGGGGTCAGCGAAGTCATCGACGGCGGCCAGCAGGTCGTGGTGCTGTTCTCGGTGGTGAACCCGACGGAGCACAATATCCTGCTCATGCCGCCGCAGGTACAGCTGGGCGGAAAGACGAAGTCGGGCAAAATCATCAAACACTCCCGCTGGTCAACCGCCGAGCAGTTGCCGGTCACGGACTTCCGGTTGAGCAAGCGTCGGCTGGGGCCGGGACAGCGGTCGGACGGCGTAGTGGTTTTTGAACGGCCCCCGTACAAGCAGTCCAACGAGACCCTGTTGTTGCAAATGGCGGAAGCCGGGGCCGTGGACCGCCCGGCTCTGGCTCCGATCGGTTTTGGTATCAGTACGTTCCGGGAGGTTAGAAATGGACAATCAGGACGGTAGGCCGGTTCAGGAATTGGACGAGGTCACGCTACGCGCCGACGAAGAGACTCTGGAGTCGAGAGAAATAGAAACGGCCGGCCCGCCGGGCTGGCGCGAGGTCTTCCGCCAGGCGTTTGAGAAAGCCCGCAGAACGCGGCAGCCCGTCAGGAGCCAACGCGAACTCGGCAAAGACAAGAGCAAATCCCTGCTGGTCCTGGCCGGCGCCGCCGTGATGGTGATCCTGCTATTTCTGGGAGTTTTCTCCGGCCCCAACAAACCGAAGCGTCCGGACGCCAGACACGCCGGCACACCCGACCTCGGACGGAGAGTGACGCCGGGACAGGAAAACGTGGAAGCTGGAAAATCAGCCACGCCGCTCCTCGACGCCGATGTGAGAGCCAGCCAGACGTCAGGCGCCGGAACGGTGACCGCCGCAGACATCGACCGAACCGCAAGACTGCACGGGCCGGCCTCGGGAGGGGCGGTGTCCGCAGCGTCGGAAGAGTCGCTTGCTCCGAAGAGCCGATACGCGCTGAATCGTGTCGACTTCTCAGACCCGGTATTGAAACAACAGGCTGGCTACGGAGCCGGCGCCGCCTACCAACAGGTGCCGCCGGTACCTCAGCCGTCAAGCTCCCCTGAAGGCGATCCCCTGCGGAAGCCCTCCCTGGTGTTTGTCCGCTCGACCAACCAGGGGGGCGTCGATTCCGCCGCGTCGTCACAACCGGGTGTGCTGTATCAAGGTTCGGTTGGACCCGATCTGCCCCCAGGAACCAGGCTGGTGGCACGCCTGGAAGCGCCGGCGAGCACGGCCGTGAAGCAGCCTGTCATCGCGGTGGTGGAATACAACTACGAAAAGGACGGGGAGATCGTTTTGCCGGCGGGCGCCAAGGCGGTAGGCCAGCTGCGCCAAGCGGACCACAACGGTTTTGTCGACATCAAGTTTGAGAGCTTGGAAATGCCGGACGGCTTAACCGAGAAGCTGGACGGCGTGGCCATGGGGCTCGACTTCAGGCCTCTGAAAGGGAACGTCAGCGGCAAGAAGACGGCCACGAGATTTCTGGTGGAAACGCTGACCGGTGTGGGGAGCGCGGCAGCGTTTCTGGTCGGGGGAACCAGCACTGCGTCGTTTTCCGGGCTGTCCGAGGATGCGCTGCTGCGCGAACGGATTGCCAATAACGTTGGCGTCGCCGGAGATCAGCAGCTGAACGAATTGGCGTTCAACCAAAACATCGTGGTCACGGTGCCGGGGAACACGCGCTTTTACATCGTTCTCGAGAACCCGGATTCCTCGATCCGTGGTCCCGAGAGACGAACGGAATCACCGGCTGCAACCGGCGCGGGGAACAACCTGCCGACTGCCGACGAGTTGCGGCAACTGATGCAACTGAGGCAGGAACTGAGCCAGATGTACCAGCAAGCCGACTCGTCCGTCCCGGCGCCGGAAGGGTCACAGCCGTAGAGAATGTTCATGCAACCAAACTGGAAGCCTCTGGAATCCGCGCTTGGGCGCACGCGTTGCGCCGGCTTCATGTACATGGGCCGGGTCAACGGCATCAACCTGTACAAGCACGGGATAGTGAGGCTCTACCTGGCGCTTGACGATTGCGGGCGGTGCTACACGCGCTCTGGGAGCGGGCGTTACGAGCCCGCCAACTTCGAGGGTGAGCTGGCCAGAATCGAATCCGCTCTTCAGGAACTCGACGAAAACCTGGAGAGCGTTTACGACGACGCCTACATCGCTCGAAAGCAAGAGGCCTTCCGCCAAGCCGGGATACCGCTGGTCCGGATTGAGATCGAGCCAGAGGACGTGACCATCCACTGAAAGTCCGGTTGCGGCGGCCCTTCAGCGCGTATCCGGCCGTCTGCCCTCCGATGCGGTTGGCCTTCAACCCCGATTACGGTAAAGTAAGCCCAAGAGGGATGAGCGATGTCCCGACCGGGCGAGAACTACAGACCGTACAGCGTGGCCGGCTGGGTCTTCTGGCGTATCGGCCAGAGCACCGGTAGCTTCTTTCGGGGACTGCGGCAATCGGCCCGCTGGGGGTGGCAAGCCGCACGGGAAGATTTCTCAAGGCAGCCGTTTCGACGTACGAGCGGCTACACAAAACGTCCCATCCTTGCGCTGCTTCTCGTTGTAGTTCCGATTGCGGCCGTGGCGGCGCTCGGACCGCCGAAGTGGTTTATCAACTGGCCGGTAATGCTCGCGGCCTCAATCGTCCTCGCCCAAATCCTCCGCGGCCCCCTGGCGGAGGCGCCTTCATTTCTCCGAAAGTGTGTGAAGCTTGCAATTTCGTTTTGCCTGCTGATCGCGTTTACCAAGCTGCTGTACTGGAAGCCGCTATGGGCCATGCTGGCTCCCCCAGTTGCGGGGTCTAGCCAAGCCCGTGCCTGGATTATGATCATTTCAGTGCTCGGGTGGTGGGTCGCGGTGTTCTGGATCATCTTCTCCCGGCCGAGAGACCGCCGAGCGGTGGCTGGCGTGGCCCAATCTCGCAGGGTATCCGATGTCTCTAATGTGGGGGCATGCAGTGTGTCTACAGTCCCACAGGTGCGATTTTCAGACGTGGGGGGCCTGGAGCAAGCTAAAGAGCAGATCCGGCAACTGGCGAGGGGGCAGTTGGAGCCCGCCAAGTACAAGCCTTACGGAGTTGTGCGAAACGGCATTCTGCTCCACGGCCCGCGAGGCAGTGGCAAGACGTTTCTCGCAAAAGCCACGGCTGGCGAATTCGGACTCAACTTCTGGTACGTGTCGTCGCCTGAGCTCCTTGAGAAGTGGATTGGAACCACGGGAGGAAATATTCGCAGCGAATTCTCAGCCGCGGCCGAACATGAACCCGTTCTGTTCTTTATCGATGAGGTCGACTGCCTCGGTGCGGGACGCCAGGCGCTTGGTAGCAGGGGCGATCCGGGTGGCGCAGGGCGTGAGTTCAACAACATGGTCGTCCAACTCATGCAGTCGATTGACTACTATCGCGGGCTGCCGGGCTTCGTACTGATGGCTGCCACGAATGTGCTGGACGGATTGGATGAAGCTCTGATTCGCCCGGGCCGGTTCGACCTGCAGCTGCGCATCGATCTTCCGGATGAGACAACGCGGCTCAAGATCTTCGAAACCCAGTTGTCGCAGAGGCCCTGGCACCGGTTTGACTTGCAGGAATTCGCTCGCAAGACGCCCGGGGCCACTCCGGCCAAGATTCGCGCCCTGGTTGACCAAGCGGCGGCGTTCGCGGCTGACGAAGGGCGGAACATCGAAGAGCATGACCTGCTTAGGGCTCTCAAGGCGGCCGGAGGGAAGGACAGGCCGTTGGTTCAGCCCGTGCAATGGCAGGACATTGTGCTGGAGGAGCATGTCGAGCAGGATTTAAGGATGTTGATTCAACTCCTAAACGATTCCGAGCGGGCGGAAAGACTTGGCGTGGGCGTGCCCGCCGGACTGCTGCTCCTCGGGCCTCCCGGGACTGGAAAAACCATGATTGCGCGGCTCATTGCCACCGAGAGCCGTCGGAGTTTCTATGCCATTACCGCCGCCGATGTGCTGGCAGGGATCACGGGGGAATCCGTAAAACGCGTCAGTGAAGTGTTTGCGCGAGCCAGGGAGCATAGCCCTTCCATTATTTTTCTCGACGAGATGGACGGATTGTTGCCTTGCAACAACCGTTACGTCACCCAGCACGACCTTCAAGTCGTTGAACAGTTCATGATCGAAATCTCGAACCTCCAGCCGGAACACAACGTTTTCCTGGTGGGAACCACCAACCACGTCGAGAATATTGATCCCCGCGTGCTGCGCGGCGGCCGGTTCTCGGAAAAGATCTCGATCGGCCTTCCGGGCCCCGATGGACTCCAACGGTTGCTGGGAAAGTATCTCGGCGACGTACGTCTGGAGCCAGGCTTAAGCCTGGACGGCATTGCCGAGCAGCTGGGCGGCTTGGCCCCAGCTGACCTTGAAGCAATCTCGCAAGCGGCCAAGCGCTTTGCTTTCAACCGCGCCGGCCATGGCGACCAGCTACCTGCCCTGAATCTGAACGACTTCAAAATGGCAGCCGAGCGCGTCCGCGGCGCAGCCTGAGCCTGCCCGCACTGTCAGTCCGGACTTCCCGCCTATCCTCCCGTCCGCGGCAGCGGTTCCCAATCCTACTTCCATACACCAAGATCGGAAAGGTTCGGAGTTTTTTGACAGGCTCGAACCGCGTCTCTTAGTTTTCCTTTGGCTTCGATTTTTTCTCGTCGGAAACAGTCCTGCCGGCGGGAAGGGATCGGACCTGAAAGGAGAAGACTGATGCGAATCGAGTGCGACAGGACGTTGAGAAAGGGTCTGGCGGTGCTCGGGATCTGTTTCATCCTGACGGCCCAGTACGCGGGGGCGCAGAACCTGGGGTCCGTACCACAAACCAACGTCGCGGTACAAGGCGAAACAGGAGCGCAACCGGAAGGAGCGTTCCTGAATTTCATCAACTGGGTGGGCAATGTGATCGCCCCGGTGGGCGCAGGCGGCGCGGTGCTGGGAGCGGTTGTGTCATGGCTCACGGGCCGCGGCTTCGGTCGTTGGCTGTTCGCAGCCGCGGCATTGCTGGCGGTCTCAGGGCTCACGCGGCTTCTCGAATTCTGGATCACGAACGGCACGGGAGGCGTGACTTAACGTTGCGCCGCCCAAGGAGCGCGAGCCACCGGTTGGAGGCAGGCAGCTTGACTGCAAGCTGGCGCACAGCCCGGGCCGCCTGCCCAAACTTCAACCGTTTCGGCGCCCATCTCAGACCTGAGAAGCGAGCAGACAGTATGGCTGTACCGCAACTACTGAACGACATCATCAATACCCTTCTGACGCTGGCAGCGCCAGCCGCGCTGATCTCGCTGGTGCTGGCGGGAATCAGTCTCCGCCGCGAGGGGGGGACCACCTTCCTGATTGGCGCGAGTTTCACGAAATGGATGTTCTGGTCAGTCTTGTTCCTAACCCTGACGCCGCTCCTCAGCTGGTTCAGTTCGTTTGGGGTGGGTGTGCCGCTACCCGGAGGGGGAATCGGCACATCGTGGCTGAACTCGTTTCAGACCGATGTTTCAAGCTTTGTAAACAACTTCGTCATCTCGCGCCTCGCGACGACGCTGGCCGCGTACTTTGTGTTGCGCGCAATCCTGGACACGGCCTCGGGCGGGCATCCATTGCCTTCGGCGATCGCCGCCATGTTCCTTCTGGGAGCCCAAGCCACCTACACGCTGATACAGGGGTACAACACCGGCACCCAGTACGCCACCGCCGACACGCTCGACAGCCTGTGGAATTACATCGCCGGCACGCTCATGCCGATCACAGCCGGCCTGGCGGTTGTGGGGGCCATCATCAACTTCGCCACGAACAAGCCTGCCCTGCGTCTCGCAGCTGTGGCGCTGGCCATGCTCTCGGTCTCTGCCCTTTGGTACCTGGTGGTGGCCATGATGTCGTAGAGGAGATAGGCTCGGTGTCCTTTCAAAACGGCATTCTCAATCTAACGAACTGGTCGGCCAACGTGATCTTGCCCACGCTGGCCGGGCTGTTCATCATCATCGCCATCATCCAGTTTTCGCGAGGCGCGGACTACTCGCGAGCCATGTACGGCGGCTTTTTCTGCCTCATGGCTTCGGGACTACTGCGCGCTCTCGAGACCTTCACCGGGCAGCGGGCGTGGAACAACCCCGACCAATACTGGATCGCACTGGTCACACTGGTGGATTGGCTTGGCAACGTCATCCTCCCGCTCTATGCGGCCTTGCAGGTCGCCGCCGGGGCGGTCGATCTCATGACGGACGTGCGCTTTCACTACGCGAGCGGCTGGATGCGGCACTTTGCCGCGGCGGGTCTGTGCTTGCTGGTGTCAGGCTTCCTGCGGCTGGGAGAGTTCTTTGTAAGCCAGGGCAAGGGGGGAGTTACCTAACGAGGAGAAAAAGATGGCTCTTGAGGTCACACCGTTTTACCGCAACCTGCGCACGCGAGTCACCTTCCTGGGGCTGGAGGCAGAAGACCTCTTCGCCATCCTGGCCATCGCCGTGGTCGCGAACATCCTGGGCAGGTTTCTGAACCGCGAGATGTTTGGCCTGCCTATGAACATGGTCTTGCAGTACATCGTTCCCCTTCTCAGTATCCCGGCGCTGATGCTGTTCAAGTACGGCAAGCAGCGCGGCTATCTGCTGGACTGGGCCCTGTTCCACGCTAAGCCGCATGTGTACTCGGGACTGGAGCGAGACCGCGAGTTCAGGTCTGAATACATCCGCTCGGAGGATCCGGCGTGCCGGTAACCACGAAAGAGTACGATCAGTCGGTCGCAGCGGCGCCACTGTGCGAGCAGTTGAGGATCCGCGACCTTCTGGACAACGTCGCCATCCAGGTTGACGGGTCATTTGTGGCGGGTTACGAGCTGAGCGGCATGAACTCCTATTACGCGAGTGACGAAACACGCAACCGCACCAAGAGTGCCCTGGAGGCCTTGGTTCGATCCCTCTCCGAGCGGTCGATGCGGATGCAGATCCGGCGTGAAATCTCGGAGGGCACGGCCGGCTTGATCGCGCGCTATAACCAGGAGCAACGCAACACCAATGCCGTGCTTCAGTGCCTGGACCGGGTACGCACCGAGGCGTGGCACCGTAAAGAAGCCACGGGTTTCTACCTGCAGCACCATGTCCACGCTTATTTCATCTGGAACCCGCGCATACACCACCAGTCCCCCGACTTCGAATGGAAGCGGAAGATGCGCCAGGGCTCCAGCTGGAGCATGGCCGCGACGAAGTGCATCGAGCGGACCCGCCGTGAGCACGAGGATCTGCTGGCCGAGTTCGAGAGCCTGCTGAGCGGGGTCGAAAGCAGCCTGGAGGTTACGGGCATGAGCAGCCGCCGGATGACCCAGGACGACATCTTTCTTGAAGTCAAGCGCGCTCTCAATCCGCTGGCCGAAGACAGACTGCTCTACCGTGGGCCCGAGCGGTCGATCTGGTACGAAAGCGCACGCAGCCAGATGGCCAACGTCAACATTGAGGACGAGCAGGACGATTATCTGAAGCTCGGCGGCCTGCTTTATTCCTGGATCACCCTGAAGGACCCTCCCGATGCGACCTTTCCGGGCATCCTGCGCGAGCTGGTGGTAGCCGACTTCCCGTTGGTCATCAATGCGGAAGTAACACTGCCCGACCAGGCGAAGGCGGTGAAGCAGTACAAGGGCCGGCTGCGAAAGATGACGGCGGCACAGCGCGATATCCATGGAGGGTTCCGGATCAACGTGGACGCACAGGTCGCCGAGACCCAGCTCGTCCGCATGCTCCAGGACCTGATCTCGAGCTCGCTGAAGAGTTGTCGGTTCAGCCTGATCGCCGCCGTGCGAACCTCCAAGCCCGCCCGCAACCGTTTGGAGCGGGAGGAGGCAGAGCGCAGCCTGGCCGACCGCCGCCAGAGGACGTTGCATGCCATAGCGCGCATGAACGGAGCGCGTGGAATACCCGAAACCCTGGCGCAGAAGCGCCTCTTCTTCGGAGGCCTGCCGGCGATGGCGGGAGAAAACAAACGGGAGATGGACGCGCTCACGTTGCACGCCGCCGACCTGCTCCCGGTCGAGATGCCGTGGCGGGGCACGCCCAATTCGCCGGCCATTCTTTTCGAGACACCTTACCGGCAGCTCCTTCCGTTCTCCGTCTTCGACTCCGGCCTCAGCAACGCCAACCTCCTGATCATGGGCGCCAGCGGCAGCGGCAAGACCTTCCTCACGCAGCTGCTCCTGCTGATGCTGGCGCGGCTTAACCCGCTGATCTCGATTCTCGAGAGCGGGGATTCCTATCGTCCTCTGGTTGAGCTCATGGGAGGCCGGGTGATCGACGTGGATCTGGAGGGGCACGAGACCCTCAATCCCTGGGATCTGAAGGTTGGGGAGATTACACCCCCCAACGATAAGGTCGCTTTTCTGAAGAATTTGACCCTGCATATGCTCGGGGACAGCCCCGCCTCCGACCGATCATTGCTGGAGAACCTGTTGAGCGACGCCATTACGCGCACTTACAAGCGCTGCGCGATCCGCTACTCGAACCCCATCCCGACGTTCAACGATCTGCGCGAAGAGCTGGCGCAATGGCGGGACGAGGAACGCATGCAACGCACCATGGACGAAGCGCACCTGGCCGCCATCAAACTTCGCCAATGGACGGGTGAAAAAGGGATTTACGCCAGGCTGTTCGACGCGCCGACCACCATGCACCTCGAAAGCAACTGGCTGTTCTTCAACGTGGAGGGGCTCCGATCGGACGCCAAGCTCGAAACCGCGATGAGCATGCTGATTGCGTACGCGATGGCCACACGAGCGGCCGGGAAAACCGGCCAGCCGAGTATCACTGTGCTCGACGAATGCTGGTCTCTGCTCGATTCGCCCGCCCTGGCGCCGGAAGTGGTGCAACTGTTCCGGACCGCGCGCAAGCGCAACTCGAGCGTATGGGGCATCAGCCAGACGGTCGAGGACTTTGTGGGGACCGAAACCCAGCCCCGCGAGCACGGGCCGGGAATCCTGAAGAACGCCACCACCAAGATCATCGGGCAACAGCCGGGCGATATGACTCCGCTGGTGAATCACCTCTACCTCAATCCGGTGGCCCTGGGCGAGATCAAGCAGTTCAGTGCGCCGAGAAAGGGCCAGTACGCGGAGGCGCTCCTGGTGCTCGGCGAGAAGGCCGACACAACTCAGACGATTCGCATCGTGCCCACGGCACTCGACTATTGGGTGTGCACCACGTTTCCGAGAGAACGGCGATACCGGACTTGGTTTCTGGCGAAAAACGCCGGCCGGTCGTGGCTTGAGAACTATCAGGAGCTTGCCAAGGCGCTTCCCGCGGGATTGGCGGACGTCGCCCCTCTGCCCGAAGAGCTTTCCGGCGAAGTGAATACGGTGTTCGCAGAGCACACGCGGTAAGGAGGAAAGGGTTATGACGTCTGTTTTCTTTCTCTTGTTCTCGTGGTTCATGGTGACCGCCAAGACCAGACGCCGGGTCTTCGCCGTCGCGCTGGCGGGGACGGTCGCGGCTACTTTGATTGCCCCGCCACGGGTACAGGCGCAAGGAAGCCTGTGGGTGGCGATTCAAAGCGTATTGAACGTCATCAACGGGACTATCCAGGCCGCGCTTAATAACATTAACGCCGTGAGGTCGACCATCAGCGCCTTCTATCAGAGCGTCATCTGGCCGGTCCAGCTGATCAACCAGGCCAAGGCACAGGTCACACAAATGGTCACTCAGTATCGCAACCTGATGGCGGGCATCATCACCATCAATCTGAGCAGCGCCACCTTGCCTACTCCTCAGGCGCTGGAGAACGTCATGCGGAATCACCAGACCAGCGACTTCGCGACCCTAGCCACCGATTACACGAACAATTACCAGGCCGTCCCTGGCACAACCGGGGCGAGCTCCGATGACCGCAACCTCACAGACATGGACGACGCCCTGGCCATGGACAACTTGAAGACGCTCAAGGCGACCGATGACGCGGATGACCTCACGCTGAGTGTGGCCGACCAGATCGAAGACGGAGCTGGTGGGGCCGCGCCCGGCTCGGCTCCGTTCCTGACGGCGACGGCGATCGCCGCCAGCATTCAGAGCCAGGCTCTCACCCAAAAGATGCTGGCGGCCGAACTGCGCCAGGAGGCTGCCGCTTTGGCTCACGCAAATGCTCTGCGAAAGAGGGGAGCGACCTCCACCGGCCAGCTCGGAAGCGAAATCCAAAACCTGTTGAAGCACAACTAAGCGGGAGGAAGCATGAAGAACATCTCAAACCGGATCAGGCGCGGCATCCGCATCGTTTTTGATTGGACCCGGGGACACAAGGTACGCGTCGCCGCCCTGGTACTCGTTCTCGCACTGGTCGCGCCTCGGCCAGTCAAGAGCCAGTTCTTTGATCCTTGCTGCGCCATCATGGCGGCAGGGCTGTCGACGATCTCAAGCACCTTAAGCAGCGTCATCGGCGGAGGGCTGAACGGCATTCTCTCGATCGAGCAGACCATCTCCAGTTTCGAGCAAACGGTGGTGTGGCCGCAGAGCCTGATCGCCCAGGCCCAGGCGCTGGTGGGCAGTCTTCAGGGGACCATCAACCAGATTCAAGGTGTCATGCAGATCCCCGTCAATAGCGCAACCTTGCCGACTTCCCAACAGTTGGAAAACAACCTGCTCTCGGCAAATTCAAGTCAGATCGGCCAGACCGGCGCGGATTACGTGGCCGTCTACGGGTCCGTGCCCGCTGCCAACACCGCGCCGACTGAGGTGCGGAACGAAGTCGACATGACGGACGCTGCGGCGCAGGCGGCCATGAAGCGGGCCATCGAGATCGACCAACTCGCCGCTCTCGAAATTCAAGCGGCGAACCAGATCAACCAAAGCATCCAGACGGCCGCACCGGGCAGCGCCCCTATCATCGAAGCGCAGGCTGACGCCTGGCTGGTGCGGGCGAACGCTTACACGCAGGCGGCGACCGCAGATTTGATGCGGGTGCGGGCCATCGCGCTGGCGAACAACGGCGAAGACCTAAAGTCCGGGTCCAACAACACGGCGGCGCTCGGTCAACAACTGCTGAACCTCTTGAAGAGGCAATAAGGTATGGGGAACTTTTACTTCGAACAACTACTCAGCACGGCGCTCGGGGGAATCGACAGCAGCAACATCATGACGAGTGTGCTCGCGGTGGCGGCGTCGATCCTCTTGATGAGTTTTCTGTATAGCGCCTACGAGGCTTTCGCGGGCGGCGGGGACGCGCGGGTGCTTGCTGCGTCCGGCGGGAAGTATCTCCTCTTAGGTCTGGTTTTCGCGAGCTATGGAACCGTTTTCCGGGACTTAATCGGAATGTTCAGCTCTGTCGCCGACTTCATTTACTCGTCGACCGGAGTGGGCGACCTCTTCAGTAATTGGCTGAACCAGTTGAGCAGCTACGCGGGGACGAACGGCTGGTCCTCGATGTGGGGGCTCATCAGCGGCGGCATTTCCGGCTTCCTGAGCATGATCGTCATCATGGCCGGGTTCATCATTTATCCGCTCTCTTACCTGCTCTTCACCGTGTTTTACGCCCTGTACGGTTCGATCCTGTATGTCGTGGGTCCGTTCGTGCTGGCGCTCCTGCCCAGCCGCAGCCTTGGTGTGTTGGCGCGGACCTATGCGGTGAACCTCATGATCTTCGGGGCCTGGAGCATCGTCTACGCCATCATCCAGGTGCTGATGTCGGCCATCAATCTCAACAGCATCGACAGCGTGCTCAATGCCAACGGCGTCCTGAACAGCTTCATTGGCTCGGGAAGCATGATTCTCCTGGCGCTGGTGAGCGTGCTGTTCTCCATTTGCATTGCGTTCATACCGTATTTTGCGAGCCGGATCGTGCGCGGCGAGGTCGGAACTACGATGCTCGCACTGGGCGGCGCCGCGGTCACCGTCGCCAGTACCGCAGCCTCGCTCGCGGGTAAGGCCATGATGAGCGGAGGCGCGGGGTTTCGCTCTGGGTCACAACCACCTGACGGTCCACCGCCACCGCCGCCCCCACCCTCGGGCGGTGCCGGGGCTAGCGACGCCTCATCCGGTTACGCGTCTAGACCTCCCAGCACTCTGTCCGTTGTGCCAGTCGGGGGTGCCGCGGCAGAGCAGGGTGTCACTTCCGGCCCTGGCGGCACCGCACCATCAGCCTCTCCGTCCACGCCGCGGAGCGGTGATGCCAGACAGAGTCAACCCCAGAGCCTCAGTTTTTCCGACTACGCCTTTTGGCAAGCCGGGTACGGCCTGGGCAGGCTCATGGGACCGAGGAGGAATTCATGAAGCCGAAGGACGATGTGAGCCAGCGGCCCGAGATCTTGAGCTACACCCGCTATTACGAGCACGACGGGATGCTTCGCGCTTACGCCAACCGCGCCATGGCGCTGGCCATGATCTTTGGGGTGATCACGCTGGGGGCGCTCGGCTTCGCGATCTACGTTCGATTGCAGCCCCCTACCGTCATCCGCGTGGACAAGGATGGAAACGCCTCAGTGGTCGGGGCGGCAGCTCATCCGTCCACCGCCGCCCGGTTCATGCTGTCCGCCGAAGCCGCGTCGGAGGCAGCACCCACGGACCTCGAGGGTAAGGCGGAAGTGCGGCGTTTCCTGCAGCAGTATCTCTCCTACACGCCCGACTCGGTTGATCGCAGTCTTGCCGACTCGTTGAACCTGATGACCGACAACCTGCGCGCCTACACCCTGAACAAGCTTCGGGATGACGACACGGTCGGGAAGGTCAAAGACGACCACATCATCGCCGACTTCGAGATTCGGTCGATCGAACACGTCAAGGGGACGCCTTGGAGCTACGTCGCTTTTGGAGTGAAGGAAGTGCATCGCGTGCATAACGGAACGGAAGTGACCGATCGCATTGTGGGCCGTTACGACGTGCGGCTGGTCGAAGTGCGACGGTCAGAGATAAACCCGAGCGGCCTCCTGGTCGCGGAGTACTCCGAACGGCAAATGGTCGGAGACCGTGACACGGGATTGTTGCAGCAGAGCACGATCGAGAACCAGAACCCATAAGTTGTCTTTCGCCACCACTGCACCGGTGATGCGCCGGCAAAGTGGCGGCGAGCCGGCCAGAGGCAGTCTGGCAAACCTGGACGAAGCGCTCCAGCGAGCGCGATGGCGGCCCCAAGTGGCGCTGACCGTGCCGGCCACCCTGGCAGGTTCGAGCGCTGTGGGGCCGCCGGAAAGGAGAAGTATGGGCGCAGTTGTTGCAGAGGAAGCCCCGGAGGGGAAAGGTCCCCAACCCGTCCGGCGAGCAGAGAGCTCCAGTCGCAAGCCGGTCTCGGCCGAGCCGGCGGGACTGATGCCGCGTTTCTTTCTGGCTAAGCCCGGTGCGAACGGCACCACGCCTTCGTGTGACCGGGAGCTGGCCAATGAAGCCGAGGCCATGATCGAGTCGCTGAAGAGCGGGCTCAACTACTACAGCGTGGTCGAGTATCGCGTGATTTCCGACTGCTCCGGGAAGCAGCCGGTGGTGAAGAGAGAACCTGTCAGGAAGAGTGCTTAGCTGATTGCGAGATGCGTGCCGTCCCACCGCCTTCACCGAGAAACGTCGCCGAGGTCGCGGTCGCGGCCTTCCTCTTTGTGGCCGTCGGCACGGTTTTAGGCCCTCTCGGGGGGCCTTTGGAAGACCAGGAAGGAATCGAAAGGGAAACGAGTTTCATAGCGCACATGGCTTTATTGCGATAGACAGAAGCCCTCTGCAAGCTCATTGCAGATCAGTGCTGGTCCGGTTCCCAAGCGAACCTGGCCGGAGACCTCAACCGTTTTCGGCACAGGACAGCTTCGAGACCCACCAGCGGCCTCCTTCTGTCCTGTGAACGAACAGAACAGAAAGGAGAATTAAATGGAGAGTCTGAAGATGGTCGGCTTGGTACTGGGAAGCGCGCTCTTATTGGGCGCGTGTGACCCGGGGAAGACGCAGTTACCCACTCTGAAAAAACGTCACACGCCAGCAGTCAGCCAACGGGATTCACACCCTGTGACTGGGCGTCGTCGAGCCAGGCGAAACAAGATCTCGCCGCCTCAAGACCCGGAAGACCGGCGAGTGCGCGAAAGGGCGCGACGCTGGATGGAAGAGCAGAAGAGGCGACAGCTTCCACCTGCGGTTCCGTTGACGAATTCCTCCGTCATCGCATAGCGGCCGCGCTGAAACAGCAGTAACGAGCTCGGCACAGGAGGTAGCAGAAGCAAGAAAGCCAACCATTCACGCTGGCCCGGCTCTTTTGCAGCCCGGCCGGAAACCTTTACCTCGTTTTCGGCAAGGACAGCAGAGAGACCGGCGGGAACGGCCTCCGAGTCTGTCCTTGCCTTACAGACCAAGGAGGATGATATGACACCCAACGTTCCGGAGAGCGTATTACGAGTCGTCACGTTCGACATCAACGAGATGGGCGAAATGATACGGAAGGTCCCAAAACTGGACAGGGAAGAGCAGCTGGAGAACACCGTCCTCCAGGGGCTCTATCCCGACATCCGTGTCGCCCGGCTCAACATTCCGCCTGGCCGCCTGGAGGCCTTCCAGGAGGCGCTGGTGGAGCATTCGATGAGCAACTTTGAGGCGGACGGGGTGCGCTACCGGCTGGTCGGCGCGAGCGCTTCGGCGAAGAGCGGTAAGTTCTACGCCGTGGACGAGCGCTACGAGCGAGCCATCGGCGCACGCTTCCAACACTGGCCTCAAGCCGCAGTAACCTACTTCGGCATCCTGGCGGGTCCTTGCCAGGTCCGCATCGAGTTGCCGGAGGCCCGGGTCATGGTGGTCAAGGACCACGAGCTCGGAACCAACGATTGCCGGGGGTGGCTTTCCCACTCTCTCTTCCTGAGACTTCGCGCCCAGCACCAGGCAGCGATTCTGGCGCGAGAGGTCGCGAGGCTCAGCGGTACACGAGGTCCTCTGACGCCGCGGGAGCACGACTCGGTGGTTAAGGAGGCACAGCAGAACGTCCGGGACTTGGCGTTGCCGGCTCACCGGCTGTACCAGTTCCGGCTTGCTTTCGACAACACTCAGGCCAAGGGTTCGTTCAAAGTGATGGCGGACAGCGTCGCTGAAAAGTTGGGCGCCGACATCATCCTTCCTGAATCGAGCGTCAAGCCTGAGTACAAACGGCCGAGCAACTTCCTGGACCTGTTCCGCACCCAGCAACGGAAGCTCGAGGTCCGGACGTCGGCCGGCCCTGTCGTGCTCGGCATCCGGGATGTCTCCCGCCCACTCCAGTTCCAAAGCAGCTACACCCTGGTGGTTCACGCACCGTGGGACTCGGTCCAGCTCGAGATTATGCCCAAGGCTCTCGCCGAAGCAGAGAGGTTGCGAAACGCTGTCAGCGAGGGACAGTGGGACCAGATCATCGAGATTCTGGGCGGGTCCATGGCTCAGACGCCCGGGGAGGACGGGAGTGAGGAAAACGCCGACTACACCTCTTACGAGCACACCATCGTTGAAGCCGCGCTGAAGGTGGACTCGAGCGGTTCGATGGCCCTTCACCCCTACATTAACGATTCCCTGAACCGACTGCTCGCCCGCTGGACCTTCAAGCTCGCCACGGGCGGCGGGTTCAAGATGCCGGCCTTTGCGCTGGCGGACGACGGATTTCTGGCTCTGTGCCAAGGCCAGGTGGTTTCAGGATCGGATTGGATCCCCAAGGACCGAGCCATTACTTCGCTGCCGTGCCAGCGAGGCCTGGTGGTTCGGTACCCCATCCGGATGTTCGAAGACTTGCTGCCTTACCAGCCGCTATCGACCGACGATGCGGTGGCGTTGGCCTGGAGCAAGATCGAAGAGCAGACCGGGGGGCCGATCGATCCGAAGTTTGTCGTCGACCTGGTGGAGCAGCAACTCAAGCTCAAGGGCACGTTCACGCTGCACTCGGAAACGGCGGCCAGGAACGGCGGAGACTTCGACTTCGACTTGATTGCCGTGGTCGAGGGAGATGAAGGGCATTTTCCGCAGTTCGTCAACAGCCGCTTTGACCACCAGGAACGCCAGATCACCCGCAAGAGCAAGCCTGCGAAACGACGCAGCCCGTGGCTCAACCTGGCGCATGTTGCCAGCGAGGCCAAGGGAAACAGAATCGGCTCCATCACCAACCAGATGATTTCCTGCTACCCGGCAGGAAAGATCGAAGAGGCCTACCAACTGGTCGACCAGCTTCAGAACGAGTTGGACAGCCTGAAGTGGGGCACCGAAGTCGATCAGAACGTCATGACGGAAATCCGGAAAAAGGTCCCGCTCGCGCCTTGGTTGCGATTCAAGGACGAAGAGAGGATCAGCCGGATGCCGCTCCATGTCGAGGTTCTCGAGACCGACAAGGTGGGCCTGCTTTACAACCACGTCCGGAAGCAAGTCGAAGACTTCTTTGCCGCCAAACTCTCGGTCGCTGACTTCCACGGGCTGATTATGGGAGAAAGCTTTACCCGTGAGATGTCCAAGGAGTGTCAGCTGCTGGCGAGAATGTACGGCAAGCAGGTCAAAGAGCTGCTCGAGGAGCGGGATCGCCTGGACAAGGCGCTCGATCAAGCCGAAGCCGAGCTTCAGGCGAAACGCGACGATCCGGACACTCGTCACGAACTCTATGCGCGCCGGAACGGGGCGCGGAACGCGGTCTACGCTTTCAAGGAACGTTTCCGTGCCGACTTCAAGGCGCTCAAATCGGTCATCCGGTCCTGGGCGGACGGCAAGAGAGAGAACCGGCGAGGCTGGTGCCAGGCGCTTCACGTCGTGATCTGTGGAGGGCACAGCAACGGCTCACTGCTCTTCTATGCTTTTCCCCAGGAGGTGATCGACAAGATCGGGGAACGAACCGGAAGCACTCCCATTCAAGTCAAAATCCCCGAAGCGATTGACGGTCAGGTTCGGCTGGACGAAGACGGCCGCGTGTTCTTCGTCACGCCACTTCCCAACGGCGACGGCACTACCACGCCGCACGAGATGCTCTTGCTGGAAATCAAGGACAAGGGGCGCATCGTGCGTGACGGGCGCGATGTCGGTCGGATCCGGCCCTTTCCCCTCCGAGCAGGACCCGGGGAAATCCGGGACGGGAAGCTGACTTTCGAACATATCCGGCAGCGGGCTGGCGTGCGGCCACCGAAGTACAGCCAAACGCCGTCTGAGACGGTCACCTCAGTCCCACCGCTGCTATGCGGACTCTGCAGCCGCCCACTCACCTTGGAACCTGCCACCGGGTGCGTTCACAACCGGTGCGCGGCGCAGGCTTCGAGAGAAGGGTGACAGCTGTTTCTGCCTGAGAGGCCCGGTGTTCAACCGGGTCTCCCAGGCTCTGTTGTACAGCAGCGAAACTCATCGGAGGCGAACCAATGAGAAGGATACTAGCGGCGCTCGCAACCCTTGCGACGATCGTGGGCTCGGCTCGGGCCCAGAGGATCGAGACTCAGAAGCCCGACCAAGACCGGATCCTCCACGTTCAAACCTCACTGAACCACCTTACCGTCATCGAGGTTGGTGGGCCGGTGACCATGGTCGCCACAGGCAGCGAGGCCTTCAAGGTCGAATGGCGTGAAAACAAGGTCTTCGTGCAGCCAACCGAGCCAAACGCAGCCACGAATTTGTTTATCTGGACCGCGTCGGGACGGTTCAATTATGAACTCGAGCCGGCGGGCCCGGTCACGGCTATGGACTTTGCCATCGATCAGCCCGCGCCCCGGCCACCAACCTCAAAACCGGCCACCGCAACTCCGGCACGAGTGCAAGAGCCTGCAGCCGACCCTGTGCTCGGTGGCCAGCCGGTGCGCATGGACAGGTTTAAGGAACCCAAGAACCGCGTGACTGTGCTCTTGAAGGATACCTTCCGGCAGGACAACGAGCTTTTGGTTCGCTATGCCGTCGTCAACAACAGCAAGGAAACGTATGACGCCGGGAGACCCCAAGTGTTCACGCTGGTAGCGCAGGACTACCGGAGATTGGACGGGCGAGCGAATTCTCAATTGACGGACGGCGAGGCGGAAGGGCTCGAAAGCGCAGAGGAAAAGCCGGTTGAGGTGTTGGACACGAGATTGCGTTCGGCGCGCGTTGAGCCAGGCCAGGAAACGGTCGGAGTGGTGGGCGTGAAGTTGCCAGCGGCGACGGCCGGCAGGCTGACGGTGCTGCGCCTGACGTTTCCGGATGACGGCAAGGGCCCGATTACAGCGACACTGGTGCTTTAGCAATGGCAACGGAACTCACGGCTAGAGAGGCGCACGCGGTGCTGGTCAGGTACTTCAACGCGCGGCGTGACCTCGGATTGTGGAAAGCATTCCTGGACCTCGTGCTCGATCCTCAAAACCCTTTTGAGCCCACCAAGCGCCGCGAACCAAGAAGAGCCTTCGTGTTGGCAGCTGTCCTGATCAGTTTGCCCTTGGCGGCGTTGTTCTATTTCAATTGCTGGTTTTGAGAAACCCACACGTGAGAGACCAGGGA
>DATJYK010000087.1:0-20310 GCA_035578005.1 Terriglobia bacterium | reverse complement strand
GAAGTATCCGACGGGAATCAAAGTGCCCGACTCTGAATTTGCCAAGATCCACCTCAAGCCCGCAAAGTTTCACGGTGAATGGAACTATTCCGTGCTGCCATTCCTCGGCTAACTGTTCATGTTATTTATGCGCAGCTCCTTAGTTGGGAGACTGTGCACCTGCTTGATGATGGCGACTGGATGCGCGCCTTGCTTTATGCAGGGGTGAGTTTTCTCGGTGGACTGTTTCTGCTGAAACTCGGCATGCGCCTCGCGGGCCGGTTCTGAAGAGGCTGACGAGAAACTCTTGGGGCGCCGTTGCGACGCCCGAGGTTGACCGGGAGGTCACGTGGAACACGAGCGGTTCGAGGGCGAGCGTACGCTGATGCGCATTCACATCGGCGAATCTGACCGCTGGCACAGCAAGCCCCTCTATCAGGCGATTGTGAATCTGTGCCGCAGCCAGGGCTTTTCCGGCGTCACGGTGCTGAGGGGTGTGGGCGGCTATGGATCCTCCAGCCGTTATCACACCGACAACATCCTGCGGTTGTCGCAGGACCTGCCCGTGATCATCGAGGTGGTGGAGTACACAGAGCGTATCGAGCGTATTCTGCCCGAACTCGATGCCATGGTTGATGGCGGTCTGATTACACTCGAAAAAGTGCGCGTGATTCTTTATCGATCTGGCAAGAAAAAGAAGTAGGGCCGCGCAGACGAAGCAAGCTTGCACGCATTGATCGGTGTAACCATCCCGATATGGGAGATTCCTTAACACCGGCCGACAGCGATCACGGATCGCCAGCCACGACCTGGCTTTCCGCAGCCCACGCCCGAGCTCTAAGCTCGCATTTCAAGACCGTGGAAGAATATCTGAGGGTAGTCGCGTCCTGGATGGACGGCTTCGAAGGAATCTTCTACGGCGCTCCGGCTGAGCTCCGTGAAGAACAGCGCGCCCGTGCCCGCGCCTTGATCGGCGACGTTCTCAGCGGACTCGAGCGCGTTCGTGGAGAGCTGGGCCTCGATCAGCAACGGATGTCATCGATCGGCGTGATGCGCGCTTACCTGAGTGAGCTCTGGGTGTCCCTGGTGGAGACCCGCAGCCGTTACCTGCGGGGCTACGGCGAAGTTCCTTCTGAACTTGCAGAATACCTGGACCGCCACGTGGGCGAGCTCGAAGCAGGCGTGAACGAAATTCGCCGCCTCGTTGAGACCGCGGGAAAACCTGAAAGCGGCGGTTCGGTCAGCGGTTCGACTCCCGGCGCTTCCGAAATACAGTCGACGTCCATCGTGGAAGGCGCCAAACCAACGCGGGTGACCGATGGCTCTTGATGAATTGCATGAGCGCCGGCTCGCGACGCTGATGAACCTGTTCGACGACGCGCTCGATCGCATCGAGCTCGTGTTGGCTGCAGCGCAACAGGGACGCGCGGCCGACACCGAGCCAGCCCCAACTCGCGTCGAAGTTGACGAAATCCGTGCCACTGCGGCGACGATACACCGGCGCCTCGAGGCCGCCATGCTGCGGTTCGGCGTGAAGCGGGCGCGGCCGGGTTGGCGCCAGAAAATAGCGGCCGAGCTTGCAACCCTTTGGGTGGTCCTCGAGAACGCCATGCCGAAGCGCATGAAGGGGTATGGGCGCGACTTCAAGCCTCAGGACCAGTCGGACTGGGAGCATCTCATTCGCGACTTGTTACGGGATATCGATCGAATGCGAGAAGCAGGGTCTTCGAAGACGGGCGCTGTCTGAGGTAAACTGCGTTGAGGTCTCTGCGACGCGGGCATGAAAAATCTTGCCATTCTGCTTTCGGGCCGCGGCTCAAACT
This sequence comes from Terriglobia bacterium, assembly GCA_035578005.1. Classification (GTDB taxonomy): domain Bacteria; phylum Acidobacteriota; class Terriglobia; order UBA7540; family UBA7540; genus Gp13-AA77. The sequence continues at coordinate 18,508 of DATJYK010000087.1, read as the reverse complement.
TCGAGGCCATCGCGCGCAACGTGCTTTCGGGCGCGCTGGCCGTGCGGATCGCGGTGGTCCTCAGCAATCGCGAGGACGCAATCGGTCTCGAACGCGCCCGAACCCTGGGACTCGAAGCCCTCGCCGTTCTTTCGAAAGGTAAGGATCGCGATGCCTATGACCGCGAAGTGGTGGCTCTCCTGCGTGAGCGCCAGGTTGACATCGTGTGTCTCGCTGGGTTTATGCGGTTGTTGGGGCCCTATTTCGTGCGGGCGTTTCCGGGCCGTATTCTGAACATTCACCCGTCGTTACTGCCTGCTTTTCCGGGACTCGATGCCCAGAAGCAGGCGCTTGATTACGGCGTGAAGTTCACCGGTTGCACGGTTCACCTGGTGGATGAAGGCGTGGACACCGGACCCATTCTCTGCCAGGCAGTGGTTCCGGTGCTTGACGATGACACCGTAGAAACGCTCTCCTCGCGTATTTTGAAGGAAGAGCACCGCATTTACTCTGAGGCTATCCGCCTAGTGGTTGAAGATCGCGTCCGCGTGAAGGAAAGGCGCGTGATGCTAAGGCAGCCATGACCAGGATTGACCCAGCCGATGGTGAGCTTCGACGGGCTTTCTATCAAGGGCCACTGGATGTCGCGTCTTATCAGATTGCGCACCGCATGCACCGCCGCATCGCGAATTTTTTCCGCTGCTGGCGGGCGCGCCCCAATTCGAACAAAGCTGGAATATTACTTAGAATCAATGACTTGGACAGTGAGACTCACCAAACGCACAAGGATTGTGACAAGTATATACTCATGCGATAACAGCTTCCCACCGGGACGGGCGGCGAGCCGCAGTTCTCGAGAAGTACCATGAGCGCTCGGCTTGGCCAGTTGCTCCTGCTAGAGGTCGCGAAGGCACAATGGAGCCCTGCCTTCGAGCGGCTGCTCGAGCGTCACGCGCCTGCCGGATTATTCTTTAGGGCCTTCACCACAATTCCCGCAACGTGTGAAACAGCTCGAAAGAGCGCGCAGGCCATCGGTTCGCTCCCGTTTCTGGCCGTTCAGGAAGAGGGTGCAGGCGCCTTGTGCGGTCTATTGGCAACTCCGCTGCAGTCCGAACGCGTAGGAGGCCTCGGCGAAGAAGCCACCGAGGCATTGGGAGATCTGGTGGGCCGGGCGATGCGCATCATCGGTCTGAATCTGAATCTTGCACCCACAGTCGATTTGCCTGGAAACCCATCCGCCTCAAAGGACACCCCAAGCGTCGGCGTTCAAATTGACGTGACACGCCGGGCAGAAGCCTTTCTTCGCGGGCTCTCTCGCCAGGGCGTTCTGCCTTGCGCAGGTCATTTCCCGGGACTCAGCATCGGTGCCACCGAACGGCCGCAGAGCTCACCCGTGGTTGCAAGGAGCATGGCAACGCTGTGGCGCGAGGATTTGGTTCCCTATCGAGCACTGGGAAGCAGGCTCCCGGCCGTTCAGATCAGCCACGCGGTTTACAAGGCCTACGACTATGAGTTTCCGCGGCCGGCTTCCCTTTCTTCGCATGTTGTGGAAGGGCTTCTGCGGCTCAAACTCGGGTTCGGGGGCGTGGCGCTGGCCGACGTTTCAGCCGCAGCCCGCTCCGCCGGCCTCGGTCTCGAAGAAGCCGCCTTGCGAGCTCTTGATGCTGGCTGCGACCTGTTGGCGGTCCCCGCGGAGGAAAAATCGCTAACGGCGGTTCTGGGCGCTCTCGAGAGAGCCAGCGAATTCGGAAAGCTCGCGCGCGACCGCGTCCAGCAAGCTCTGGCGCGCGTCCAGAACGCGAAGCGCGGCCTGACGCCTCCGCCTAAAGAACCCTCGGAACGCGCAGTGTCGCGTTTGACGCACGATTTCGAGAAGTTCGGGAAGCAATATGGTCATGGCGTCTAAGGAGCCCAAGACGCGCATCGGGGAACATGCTTCGCCCAAGCAGAACTCGATTTCGGCGGCGGGAAGCCGGCGCTTGGCCGCCGGGCCGCAAGGCGCGCGTCTGATTGTCGGTCTGATGGCAGGCACCTCGTTGGATGGCGTGGACGCGGCCCTCGTCCAGATCACGGGCGCCCCGGAGCGGCCCAGAGTCAAGTTGCTGAAGTTCGTCACGGTCGCCTATCCAAGGGACCTGCGCACGAGACTGCTTCACATTGCCGGCGGAGGCGCGACGAACGCCGCAGAAATCAGCGATCTCAATTTTCGCGTCGGTGAAGCCTTTGCGCGCGCGGCACTCCGGGTATGCCGCAGCGCCGGTGTAGACCCCAAACGTCTGGCGGTGATCGGCTCGCACGGGCAGACCATCTTTCATCAGGGCTCGGCAGCCGGGAAGACTCGGGCAAGCACCTTACAGATCGGCGAGCCCGCTCTAATTGCCCATCTTACCGGAGCGCCGGTAGTGGCGGATTTTCGAACGGCGGATGTGGGAGCGGGCGGCGAGGGCGCTCCGCTCGTCCCTATGGTGGACTATCTGCTGTTGGCCGACAACCGCCAAGGCACTATCGCGCTCAACCTGGGTGGCATCGCGAACGTGACCATAATTCCGGCGCGCGCTCGCCCAGCCGACGTCTTCGGCTTCGACTCCGGACCCGGCAACATGGTGATGGACGCGTTGGTTCGCCATTTCACGGGCGACCGCGAGGGATATGACTCCGGCGGCCGGACGGCTGCTCAGGGGAAAGTGATCGAGCCCATTCTTCGGAGGGCGATGCGCGATCCGTTCTTCAAGCGTCGTCCGCCCAAGAGCGCTGGACGAGAGCAGTTCGGGCTTGAGTTCGCTACACACCACTTTCTTAGTAAGTCGAACACAAGCTACCAGGATCTCCTCCGAACCGCCGCGGAGTTGACCGCATGCTCCATCGCCGGCGCTCTCTCCCAATTCGTCTTTCCACGCCTTGAGCCCGGCAGCCAGGTGCACCGCCTGGTGTTGTCAGGAGGGGGCGCGCATAATCGCTTTTTGATGGGTCGGCTGGAGGAGCGTCTCCCGGCTCTGCGCCTTCAGCTCTCGGATGATTACGGTTTGCCCGTTGACGCGAAAGAGGCGATCGCCTTCGCCGTCCTCGCCGACCGCACCCTGCACGGTCTTCCCGGAAATCTCCCCAGGGTCACGGGCGCCAGGCGATCCGTAGTGCTGGGAAAGGTGGTGCGGCCTTGACGTCCGGCCTCCAGTGGCGCGTGGTTCTTCTACCCGCGGTAGCCAAGGTACCACGCCGTGGTGATCAGCACTTCGCGCAGCGAGTGGAAGGTACGGGTCCAGGGATCGGATTCGATGGGGCTCGCCGGCGCCGGCGAAGCGTACGTGCGGATGCCGCGCTTGGTGAGCATGAGCTTGATCCGGTAGAGATGGAAGCCATCGCTCACGGCAATGCAGGACCGAGCGTGGCGTTCAGCCAGCAACTCTGCGACGGCCCGTACGCTCTGGTACGTATTTTGGCTGCGGGTATCCGCAAGGATCTTGCTCGCGGCCATGCCTTGCTGAATAAGGTAGTCTCGCCCGACGCCGGCTTCTGTGAAGCGGGGATCGCCGCCGCCTGCGCCGGTGGTGATCACCAGCGGCGCCAAGCCCTCTTCCTCGAGATCGAATGCGTGATCAAGGCGGGCCTTGAAAACCGGAGAGGGCTGGCCGTCGTACTCGGCGGCGCCGAAAACAACGATGGCAGCGGCGGGCGCAGCCTCGTTTCGCGCCGCCTGGATGCGGATATCTCGGTACAGCAGCCACTCCGCCGCGATGAAAACGGCGAAGGCTACGACGGAAATCAGGAGAATCCAGCGCATCCCAGGAAGGCGTCAACCGAGGAACTCGTTCAATTGCGACTCCGTAATGGGGCCGCGCCGCCGGATTTGGCAGTGATCGCCATCGAGCTCGACGATGGTGGAAGCGAGCTCTCCTCCGGTCGGACCGCCGTCGAGAATCAGCGGCACCGTGTCGCCGATTTGCAGGTCAACCTCCTCGGCAGTCGCACAGGCCAAATGCTCCGTGAGGTTGGCGCTGGTGCCGGTGAGAGGACGTGCGGCGGCATCGATCAAGGCCACGGCCAGCGGCGCGTTCGGCAAACGCAGAGCAACGCGACCGGTGTTGCCGGTGACCTTCAAAGGAATCTTATTCGAGGCCGGCACAATAATGGTCAAAGGGCCAGGCCAGAACTTTTCCGCAAGCTTGAAGAACAGACCCGGCGGGTCAGTTGCGAGGTCAGCGGCCTGGTCGAGCGAAGAAACCAGCAGCGGGAGAGGCCTGTCATAGCTCCGCCGCTTGATTCTAAAAATTTCGCTGACCGCGGCCAGGTTGAAGGGGTCGGCGCCCAGACCATAAAACGTGTCCGTGGGAAACGCAACCACCTTTCCCGCGAGAATCAGACGCAGCGCGTAGTCCAAAGCGTATTGCAAACGCTTCTCGTCACACTTGAGAATCTCAGCCATTCGCCTTCAGAGTCTCCATGAACCGGGTGAGGCTGACCCTAGCACATCGCTTTGAGGGGCGTCAAGCGCGTGAATTTGACTTTCCGGCGGCCGCGTTGACACTGACTGGACATCGTGGCGCCGAATGAATAGACTTTCTTTGTGGGACCCAGTAACCGATATGGGGGTGTGCAATGGCGCATTGTCCGGAGTGCGACGCCGTCATCGATATGGAAGATGATGAGGTCGAGGAAGGCGAGAAGCTGGACTGCCACGAGTGCGGCGCTGAGCTCGAAGTGGTGGGTACCAATCCGCTGGAGTTGAGAGTCTTTGCAGATGAAGAGGAAGAGGAAGAAGAAGAGGACTGGTAGTCCTCTGACATCGCACAGGTGTGACGAGGCCGTCAAGGGCTTCGGCCGGGGCGGCCGCCGCATCGCTGCGTTGCTGTGTCTCATGCTGGTGTGCATCGTGCCCTCGGTGTCGGCCTCAAAGAAGAAGCCGCTCACGAAGACCATTCACGGCCAAGTGCTTAACAGCGCTAACCAGCCCATCGCGGGTGCGGCGGTGGAGTTGACCGACGTCACCACCGGCAAAAAGCGCGGCATTTATGCCGACGGCAGCGGAAATTACGAATTTACCGGCCTCAACCCGCACGATGACTATCAGGTGAAGGCCGCCTACAACAACCAGGAATCCGAAGTTCGCCACGCAAGCTCTCTCGACGATACTTACGTGCTGGTCTTCAACCTCACCGTTCCGGCGCCGTCGGGCCAATAGGGAAGCGGCTTCGAGCCTTCTCCACGCCGCGGCGTATCATGACGAGACGAACGACGATTACCGGCAAGCTGGCAAAAGTGCTGGCAGGGACTCTCTGGTGCGCCTCGGTGTCCGCGGCCAGCCCAGCAGGCTCTGGCCGCCAGCCTACGCTTCCGCCTTCTGAGACGGTGCCCTTCCCGGTCAGGGTTATGGACTATGGCAATCTCACCGCCCCTCTCACCATCGTTTTTCGTTACACTGCGCTTGCGAGCGGTGCGGCAGGCCAGGCCGAAATCCTGCCCGGACCCACGAAGTGGAAGATCAACGCTGCTTTCACCAATCTATCTCCGGCCTCTCGCTTGGGCAGCGAGTATCTCACCTACGTGCTGTGGTGTATTACGCCGGAGGGCCGAAGTATCAATTTGGGTGAGGTGACGTTGACCGGCACGGACGGCCAGCTTGACGCCAAGCTGAACCTGCGGCGCTTTGGTTTGATCATCACCGCCGAGCCGTACCTCTCCGTCAGCCGGCCAAACAAGGCGGTGGCATTCGAAGCTGACGTCGCGCCGGACTCGTCGCCACGCCCATCGGTAACTCAGGTGAACTGCGAACTGCTGTCCATACCCATCGGCGCCGGCACAGCTCAGGCCGATCCAGTCCGCACCAAGGACCCCGATGAGCCGCTCGTGATCGAGGAGGCGCGCCGCGCCATCGCCGTCGCGCGGGCCGCGGGCGCAGAAGAATACGCACCGGACACCTTCGGCACGGCACAGCAATTGCTGCGGTTGGCGCAAGATCAGCAGGAGCGAGGCGAGAAGAAAAAGGATGTGGTAGACACGGGCGGCGAAGCCGTTTTCATCGCAGAGGATGCTCGCGTCTTGGCGGTGACGCGCCAGAAACGCGCCCGCGAGGCTCGCACAGCGGCCAGCCATGATACTTCGCCATAATTCGAAACGGCTGCGGTCAAACCGTGCGCTGGATCGCCATGATCGTCAGGTCGTCGGCCAGGGGTGCGTTAGCGAGGAACTTCGCCAGGCTGTCCAGGCACGCCTGAACCAGCGAGCGCGTGCCAAGCTGAGCACGGCCAATCAGGCTCTCAATCACGCGCGCCTCACCGTATTCCTCGTCGCGCGAATTGCGGGCCTCCGAGAGCCCGTCGGTGTAGATCACCACGACCTCGCCCGGATTGAGCGTAAGCTGTTCGGCACGGTAGTCGCCGTCCGTCGACATACCCAACGGCACGCCGGAAGGTTCAACGCGGGTCACCTCGTTTGCGCCCACAAGCAGCGGGGGGCAATGGCCGGCGTTCGAAACCTCAAGCAACCCTCCGGCGCCGGCGCGCCCACCCACGAGGGTCACGAAGTACGGGGAAAGGGAGCTCTCGCAGAAAATTCGGCCTGCCTGCTGGACGAGTTGTGCGACAGCAAGTTGCCTCGCAACCAAGCTCCGGAAGATGGCGTGAAGCTGTGCCGTGAGCATGGACGCCGGTACGCCTTTTCCGGAGACGTCGCCCACAAAAAAGAAAAACCCGGCATCCGAGCCCTCATCCTTCACCAAGTCACAGTAGTCGCCACTGACCGCTCCGAGCGGGCGATAGGCGTAGGAAATATGCCAGCCATTGTGGCTTGTCTCGGGGCGCGGCAGCAGCCCGCGCTGGAGGGATGCAGCCAACTCAAGGTCGCGCTCCAGGGCGCTTCGTTCAGCAGCCGTCAGATGGTCAAGGCAATAGCGAGCCAGCGGATTGGCCAACAGGCGGGAGGCCTCCACTGTGTCATGGCACACTTCGCAAATCCCGTAAGTGCCCTCATCCATCCTGGCCAGCGCCGCGTCGACTTCGCTCAGGAGTTCCGTCAGGCGCGTCTGCTCCCGAGACCTGGCTGCGGCAGACGTGAGTCGTTGCCGCCTATCCAGCAATTGCTCGCGGAAAAAAGCATCGGTGATAGCAGGCATCGCCCAGCCTCCCAAGCCATCAGTGTGACTTGGAAATTAGATGAGCGATATCCGCTTTGGACGCTTGAATTGGCCTCGCGTTGGTGCTACCGGGGGCTTTCAGCATCTCGAACCCGGCTTCGGACGCCTCAGCGAGGGGTGGCGATTCGGGTAGGTATTCGCACAGCGTTAAACAAACACGACCTGGTGACGCTCCCGGCCCACGCGAAACACCGGTCGGGGATGCTCGCGCGGGTCGATCTCCCAGGTGGGATCAGTGATGCGCTGCCACTCCGGTTGCTCCGAGTCACCCACCGCCAGATAAACGGCGCCCTCCTTCATCTTGCGCTGCGCTTCGGAGTTGGACGCACATATTTTCAATTCAGCCAGCAACCGGAAGAGCTTCCGCGGCTCGTGCAAGGGATAGCCCTGGTGAACGGTTATGACGTCGGACGCGATGCCGTGCTCTTGATGCTGAACCTCAAAACCTCGCTGTGCTTTCTGTGCCGCCTGTTCCCCGTGGAAATCAGCAACGATGCGCCGCCCGAGCTCCTTTTTCACATCCATCGGGTGTCTTTTGCTCGCTGCGACTTCTTGTTTCAGGTTGTCAATCTGTTGCGGCGTCACATCCGTCAGCAGCAGGTAGTAGCGCCACATGAGCTCATCCGAAGTCGACATCAATTTGCCGAACATCTCTGCCGGCGGCTCGTTGATGCCGACATAATTCCCAAGGGACTTCGACATCTTCTGTACGCCGTCCAATCCCTCGAGAAGCGGCATGGTCATGATCACCTGAGGTTCCTGACCGTATTCGTGCTGCAGCGTGCGGCCCACGAGCAGATTGAACTTCTGGTCCGTGCCACCGAGTTCAACGTCAGCTTCGAGCGCCACCGAGTCGTAGGCCATGGCCAGGGGGTAGATGACCTCATGCATCGAGAGCGGTTGATGTTCCCTCATCCTTTTGGCAAAGTCATCGCGCTCCAGCATGCGCGCCACCGTGTACTTCGAGCAAAGCGTCAGCCACTCGCGGCTGGTGAGCTTGTCAAGCCAGCGGCTATTGAAGTCGATTACTGTCTTTTTGGCGTCCAGAATCTTGAAGACCTGTGTCTTGTACGTCTCGGCGTTGGCCGCGATTTCTTCCGGCGTCATAGGTGGTCGAGTTGCGTTGCGCCCCGAAGGATCTCCGATCAGGCCTGTGAAGTCGCCGATCAAGAAGATGACGGTGTGACCGAGGTCCTGAAAGTGTTTTAGCTTACGGATAAGAACGGTGTGGCCCAGATGAATGTCGGGTGCGGTCGGGTCAAACCCTGCCTTCACGCGCAGCGGCCGGTTGGTCCGCGCAGAGCGTTCGAGCTTGGCGCGCAATTCCTCCGGGCGAATGGTTTCCTCTGCACCCTTGGTGAGATAAGCGAGTTGTTCGTCGAGGGTCATTGACAATGAATGGTCTGCCGCAGGTCACGCCGCTCTCCGCTCTTGGACTTTCGCCCTTGGAACCGTGCCGGCCTTACGACACGGTTGAAGCAAGCACCAACGGCGTGCTAACGATATTGCGCCAGAAGGGTCTTCCAGCGCGCCCAAGCGTCGGTGCGCGCCTTGCGGTTAGCGTCGCTCGCGTCGGGCGCTTCACCCGCGCGCATGAAACCGTGGCCGGCGCCGTCGTAAACGACGGGCTCATATATCTTGCCGGCGGCTTTCATCTCCGCTTGAGCGTCGGGGATAGTGGTGCTGACGCGAGCGTCGTTGCCCGCGTAGAAGCCATACACCGGCGCCTTGATACGAGCCATGGCGTCCTTATCCGGCGGCCCGCCGTAGAATACAAACGCAGCCGCCAAGTCAGCGCGGTTGGTGGCAAAGCGAAAGCTCTGAGAGCCGCCCCAGCAGAAGCCCGCTACGAACAGCTTGCCGTTCGAGGCCGGAAGCTTTAGGGCATAATCGGCCGCGGCGCTGAGGTCCCCTGTCACCTGGTCGGGATTGAGATGGCTCACGGCCTCCATGACCTTGTCTTGAGGAAAAGACGATGTGCGGCCGCCGTTTGGCCCCATTCCCGAGAGCAGATCAGGCGCGACGGCAATGTAGCCCGCTTCGGCCACTTCGTCAGACACCTCTTCCGCCCAATCCGACAGGCCGAAGATCTCGTGGATCACCAGCACCACGGGCGTCTTGTCCTTCGACTCCGGATACACCACGAAGGTCTCGACCGAACGGCCATCGTGCTTGACGGTTACCCATTCGCGATGCCGCGGCGACTGGTCAACACGCTGGCGCGCCCAGTCTTGCGCGAAAACCGTTTGCACGGAGAACAGGAGAAATGCGCCGATCAGAAGAATTTGTTTCATATGGCCTCGCGTCCGTTCTTGAGAATGCTCCGCTACGAGCGCCATCGATCATATACGCGATGTGCGGCGCGGGGCAAGCCAACTGCCTCGGGCATCAAGCTGTAACAAGTGCGGCCCGTGTTATGATGCTCGCCATGAAAAATACTGCGGTTATTTCCGTTCTTTTTGTGACGTTTCTCTGTGGGGCGACTTATGCGTCTGCACAGGATTCCGCGGCGGAGCAACTTGGGCGCGCTATTTTCAAGCAACTCATCGAGATCAACACCACCGACTCAGTGGGCAACGTCACCACGGCCGCGGAAGCCATGGCGCAACGGTTGCGAGACGCCGGCTTCCCTGCCAGCGACGTTGTGGTGCTGGGCCCCAACGACCGCAAGAAGAATATGGTGGCCCGGTACCGCGGCACTGGCTCGGGCAAACCGATTCTGCTGATCGGCCATCTCGACGTGGTGGAGGCCCGCCGTGAGGACTGGACCACGGATCCCTTCAAGTTCGTCGAGAAGGACGGTTACTACTACGGCCGCGGCACGCAGGACATGAAAGAAGGCGACGCCATCTTCGTGACCACCTTCATCCGGCTGAAACAGGAAGGCTACAAGCCTGACCGCGATCTGATCCTCGCCCTAACGGCCGACGAAGAAGGTGGCAAGTCGAACGGCGTTGACTGGCTGCTGAAGAATCATCGCGATCTGGTTGACGCCGAGTTCGTCCTGAACGCCGATGGCGGCGGTGTGGACACCGACCACGGAAAGCCGGTGATCGTCTCGATGGATGCCACCGAAAAGTTGTATTCGGACTTCCAGCTCAGCATCACCAATCCGGGCGGGCACAGTTCGCTGCCGGTGCCCGACAACGCCATTTATCACCTCGCCGACGCTTTGACCCGCTTGCAGCACTATCAGTTTCCATTCGAGCTGAATCCCGTCACGCGGGCCTACTTCGCGCGCATGGCGAGCGTGGAGACCGGCCAGACAGCAGCCGATATGAAGGCCATCCTCAAGACGCCGCCGGATCCGGCGGCCGAGCAGCGATTATCCGAGGATGCTCTGCAAAACGCCACTATGCGCACCACCTGCGTGGCAACGCGGCTGGACGCAGGGCACGCCAACAACGCCTTGCCTCAATCTGCCCGTGCCAATGTGAATTGCCGCATCTTGCCAGGGCATTCGCGAGAAGAAATCCGTCAAACCCTGATCAAGTTGCTCGACGACCCCAAGATTACCGTAGACTACGTCAATAACAGCGGGCGCGTGCTTGACAGCGCTCCCGACTCCAAGGCGCTACCGCCGGTGGAGCTTCGTCCTGAAGTAATGGTCCCTCTTGAGAAGATTGCGGCCGAAATGTGGCCTGGAGCGCCGGTGGTGCCCACGATGTCGACGGGTGCGTCAGACGGTATTTACACGAACGCCGCCGGCATGCCCACCTACGGCGTGAGCGGTGTCGCCATCGATATGGATGACGTGAGAGCTCACGGCCGCGACGAGCGCCTGCGGGTGAAATCGTTTAGTAAGGGTCTGGAGTTTTACTACCGTTATCTGAAAGCCGTTACGTCAGCGCATTAGGTCCGGCTAGAGGCCAGTCATGACTAACCAGCTTACTCGACGCCGCTTTCTCTCGACTGGAGCTGCAGTGGCAAGCTCCGCCGTTGTGCCCGCGGCAGGCTTGGCCGCCGGGGCTAACACGCCCGCGGAACCACCGCAGCGCAAGTTCTACCCCATTCTGAGCGTGGGAAGGCTCGGATTCGAGGCCAATTTCAACCAATCCTTGGAGCTCGCCGTCAAGCACGGGTTCGAGGGTCTCGACCCTGATCCCAACTACTTCGCTTCGCTCGGCGAGGGCGGACTGAAGCGCCTCCTGGACGACTTGCAGGCGAAAAACCTGAAGTTTGGTGCGGCTGGCCTGCCCGTGGAATTCCGCAAGGACGAAGCCACCTTCAGCGAAGGGTTGAAGAAACTCCCGGCCACGGCCGACATCCTGCAGAAGGCCGGCATCTGGCACGTCAGCACCTGGGTTCTGCCGTGCAGTAATGAGCTCACCTACCTGCAGAACTTCCGGCAGCACGCTGACCGACTTCGCCAGTGCGCCAATATTCTGAGTAACCACGGCCAGAAGCTTGGCCTGGAATATGTGGCGCCTCGCACGTTTTGGCGAAGCGAGCGGCATCCCTTCGCGCACACCCTGAGCGAAACGAAAGAACTGGAAGTGGCGATCGGGACGAACAACCTTGGGATTCAGCTCGATAGCTGGCACTGGTTCAACGCCCAAGAGACGGCGAAGGATCTCGTAACGCTGCGCGGCTCGGACGTGCTCACCGTAGACCTGAACGATGCGCCGCGCGGACTCACGCTCGATCAGTACCAGGACGATCATCGTGAATTGCCGGCGGCCACGGGTGTGATTCCCGTGGCGGAGTTCCTGGGTGCGCTGGTCCAGATCGGTTATGACGGCCCTATCCAGGCCGAGCCTTTCAACGCCGCCCTGCGCGCTATGCCGCTTGACCAAGCTTGCGCGAGCGCATCAGCCGCCATAAAGAAGGCCTTCAGCGTGGCCCATGTTTAGGTTGCCATCCTGTGTAAACGGGTTGATTCCACGTACAGCTTGAGTTTCCTGCGGGTGTCCAGCAGGATAGAAGCGTTGGACGCCAGCGCGCCAAATCATGCCTAAGCTCCCATCGCTTCCTAAGCCGCTGCTGGTCATAATCGCGGGGCTCTTTGCCGGCGCTACGATTCTTTACAGCGCCGTCTGGATGTACGACGCCCGCTGGCGGACGCAGGTGGAATTGGGCTTTGATGAACGCTACGTTGCATCCGGGCACTACGAGCTCATTTTGCGTGTGTATCGTGATAGTCCGGCGCAAAAGGCCGGGTTGGAACCGCACGATCGAATCCTGAAGATCGACGGGCGCCCGCTCACCGATGGTAACAGCCTCGGTTACGAATGGGAAAAGCACAAACCCGGAGATTCCGTCGAGCTCACCATTCAGCGCGCCGGTAGTCCTGCACCTTTTGTGGTCACTGGCATCCTTAGGGCCGCGAGCACCAAGTCAAGTGAAGGAGCTGTGCAGCAGCTCGGTGAGAAAATCGCCGGCACGTATCCGGTGGCTTTTCTGGTTGTGGGCCTGGCGGTGCTGTTCCTTCGCCTCGAAGACTCGAACGCCTGGCTCTTGGCTCTATTGTTCGCAGGGTTCATCGCTATACCCAATTTTGTAAATAACGGTGCGGGCCTCACTTTGCACGTGAGAGGATTCGCATTAGCCTACCGCGCCCTCTTTGACAACTTGTTCGCGGCTTTGTTCTTTGTCTTCTTTGCTGTCTTCCCTACCCGCTCCCCTCTCGATCGCCGTGTTCCTTGGTTGAAGTGGGCTGCGCTGGTGGTGGCTGCCGGCATGGTGCCCCTACCTTACGGGCGCAGCAGGCTGCTGATCCTGCCGCTTCTGTACGTCGTGGTCGGCTTGGGCTTCGTTTCGCTGATCTGGAATGCCTTGAGTGCGAATACGCCTGAAGCGCGGCGCAAGATCCGCGTGCTGCTATGGGGCACCGTGGTGGGAGTCGTACCGGCCGTCACAATGCTGGGAGCCAATGACTTCCTCGGGTTCCGCGCACCGCTATGGCTGCTGGCAGTTGTCATCGTGTTGCTGTGGCTCTTTCCCTTGTCCTTCGCTTACGCCGTGGTGAAGCATCGCGTGCTTGAGATTCCCGTGCTGCTCAAGCGCAGCGCCCGTTATCTGCTGGTGCAGCGGGGATTCCTGTTCCTCCACGTCTCGGTCAGCGTGGCCGCGGCCGTACTCTTCGCCTGGGGCTTGTCGCACACGCATCTGATGACTCCGGTCGGGCTCACCGGCGGAGTGGCCTTCGGCTCCGTTCTGGCTCTGGGAGGCCTGCGTATTCAACGTGCAGCCTCCGAACGCATTGACCGCGCGTTCTTCCGGAATGCTTACGACGCTCGCCTGATTATGGAAGACCTGGCCCAGAAGGCGCGCACGGTGACGGATCGTGGCGAGCTCGCCGCCCTTCTGGAGGAGCACCTGAATAACGCCCTGCGGCCGTGCTCGCTCGTCATCTATCTCGAATCGAGTGACCAGCAGCTTGTTGCCGCGCGCGGCCAGGTTCCTGCCGAGCTAGTGGCGATTCCCACCGGGGACGCTGCGCTTGCTGCCGTTGCCCGGCATGGGCGGCCGTGGGAGGTTTCAGCGGATGGGCGCAAAGACACCTCCGAGCTTTCCGTGTTGAGTCCGCTCCAACCTGACTGTCTGGTGCCCATGCTGGGACGCGATGGCCGATTGGCAGGTCTGCTGGTGTTGGGTGCGCGCCTGTCGGAAGAGCCGTACGCGAGAGAGGATAAGCAACTGCTTGCCTCCGTCGCCAGCCAGGCCGCCCTTGCGCTCGAAAGCATTCGTCTGGCGCAGAGGATCGCCGAGCGCATGGAAGTGGAGCGGCGCGCCGCCCAGGAAATGGAGTATGCCAAAGAAGTCCAGGCGAAATTGTTCCCGCAGAAGCTGCCCCACCTTGCCATGATCGAGTACGCCGGCCACTGCATCCAGGCCCGGCAGGTGGGCGGTGATTACTACGACTTTCTTAGCCTCGCCTCAGGACGCATGGGAATGGTGCTGGCCGACATCGCCGGAAAGGGGATTGCCGGAGCCCTGCTGATGGCCAACCTTCAAGCCAATTTGCGCAGCCAGTACGCGCTGGCCTTAGAGAACCTGCCCCAACTGCTGAAATCGGTAAATCAGTTGTTCTACGAAAACACTGACGATCACAGTTACGCCACGCTCTTTTTCGGCGACTATGACGATTCCACCCGTCGCCTGCGCTATGTGAATTGCGGCCACCTTCCGCCGCTCCTGCTGCGCGCAGACGAAAAGCTCGAACGGCTGACGGCGACGGCAACGGTGCTGGGACTGTTCGAGAGTTGGGAGTGCGCCGCCGACGACGTGATGCTCGTTCCAGGCGACACGCTCGTGCTCTACACCGACGGCGTCACGGAGGCGGCGAACGCCGATGGGGAAGAGTTCGGCGAATGCCGCCTCATCGAGACTCTGCGTGCCCACGGCCACCTGCCAGCCGCCTCGCTGCTCCAGACCATCGAGACAACGGTCCAGCAATTCTCCCCGGGCGAACAGGCGGATGACATCACGGTGGTGGTGGCCCGGTGCACAGCTTAACAGCGTGATGGAAAATGGCGTACGGTTCATGTCATTTCGAGCGAAGACTCCATGAGCCTTCGCTCGAAATGACATGAATCGGGTTTTTCATCGTCCCGTTAGAGTGCGAGAGCGTGGGTTGTCGGTCCGGGACTGATCTCTGAGGTCCGGGCAGGGCCTCGCACCAAGAGCCAGGGGCGCGAGTAACACAAAACATTGGCACTAGCCATTCCCTCCAACGCACGTCTAAATAGTTTGCTGAAAAGCGCGAAAGGAAGGACGTCATGACGGACCTGTGGCAGGACGTGCGTTACGGGGCTCGCACGCTGGCCAAGAACCCCGGCTTTACCCTGGTGGCGGTACTCACGCTTGCCCTGGGCATCGGCGCCAACACAACGATCTTCAGCGTGATCAATGCCACACTGCTGAAGCCACTGCCTTTTCCCGATCCCAGCCGCCTGGTGCTGTTGTGGGAGACGTTCGGCAAAGGCCCCGACAATTACAACATCGTGTCTGCGCCCAATTTCTGGGACTTCCAGCGCCAGAGCCAGTCTTTTGCGGACTTGGCGATCTGCGACTCGGCGGGCAGAGGCTACAACCTTTCCGCCAGCGGGGCGAAGCAGGAGCCGGAGCAAGTGTCCGGTCTGCGAGTCTCCGCCGGTTACTTTCCTGCGCTGGGTGTGAAGCCCTTTCTCGGACGCACCTTTCTGCCGGAGGAAGAGATCCTGGGCAGGGACCACGAGGTGGTGTTGAGCTACGGCCTCTGGAAACACCGCTACGGCGGCGATCCTGCGCTTGTGGGCAAAACCATCCGAATCGACGGCGAGGATTTCACCGTAATTGGCGTGATGCCGCGCGATTTTCAGTGGCAGTTCTGGAGCGGTCCGCGCCAGCTCTGGGTTCCGGTGGGCTACACCAAGACGGACTACGGCCGCGATGAGAACAGCTTCATCGCCTTTGGGCGCCTTAAACCGGGCGTGACGATAGGCCAGGCGCGCGCTGAAGTGGCGGCTATTGCCAGCCACCTCGTACAGCAATACCCCAAGGAAGACACCAACATGGGCGCAACCGTTCAGCCCATGGGCAACTTCGGGATTGAGGGCCTGCGCAGCACCATGTTTGCTCTGCTGGCAGCCGTCGGATTCATCCTCCTCATCGCTTGCGTTAACGTCGCCAACCTGCTTCTGGCGCGCGGAGCGGCACGACAGAAGGAGATCGCCATCCGGCGGGCTCTTGGCGCTACAGGCTCTCGCATAGCGCGGCAATTGCTGACCGAAAGTGTGCTCCTGGCCTTGTTAGGTGGAGTCGTCGGATTAATCCTGGCCGCCTGGAGTACGCAGTTGTTGTTTCGAATGTTCCGGCTGGGTGCCCTTGACCTTCCACTACGCGAGCTTGATTCGATCGCACTCGACGCGCGTGTCTTCGGGTTCGCCCTGCTGGCCTCGTGCCTTACTGGCCTTCTGTTCGGTTTTGCGCCGGCGCTGGGCGCCTTGCGCGGCGATCTCGGCGACCCACTTAAGGAAGGCGGGCGCGGATCGACTCACGGCGGCGGGAGCCGGCTTCGGCACGCGCTGGTCGCATCCGAAGTCGCGCTGGCGCTTATCGTGCTCTGCGGAGCCGGACTGATGATCAAGAGCATTTCGCGGCTACTCGGGGTCGATCCAGGACTGAATCCTAAGAACGTTCTCGCCATGGGACTGTCGGTTCCGCAAGAGGCGATTTACGAAGGCCCTCCGGGACTGCCGCGCTTTTGCCAAGACCTGGATGAGCACGTCAGCGCCATTCCCGGCGTGGTTTCGGTGGGCGCCGTGGCTCATCTGCCCTTCGAAGGAGACGCCGGCCGGGGTTTTCAAGTGGAAGGGCAGCCGCCCGCTGAACCCGGGCACATGCCGGGAGCCGACTATAGCGTGGCGTGCCCAAGCTATTTTCGCACCATGGGCATTCCCGTCCTGAAGGGCCGGGAATTTACGCAGCAGGATACCCTGACCTCGCCGGGAGTCATCGTCATTAATGAAGCCATGGCCCGTGAGTTCTGGCCCAAGGAAGATCCCATCGGCAGAGCGATTCGACTCGGCGGTCCGGACGGCGCCCGGCTTACAGTGGTTGGAGTGGTGGGAGATGTGCATTTCCTGGGCCTTGACGAGCCCGCACGCCACCAGTTTTTCCGGCCCTACACGCAGGCGGGCTGGCCCGTGATGGCTGTAGTGGTGCGGACAACTTCGAATCCCGCCAGTTACACACCCTTGGTGAAAAGAGCGATCGCCGAGTTCCTGCCAGACCGGCCGGTCTCGGGGGTTCAAACCATGGAGGAAGTCGTGCATGACTCCACCGGCTCGAGACGCTTTCCCATGCTGTTGCTTTCAACGTTCTCGGTGCTGGCGCTCGTGCTGGCGGCGGTCGGGATCGTTGGAGTGGTGAGCTATTCGGTGGCGCAACGCACTCATGAAATCGGTATCCGCATGGCGTTGGGTGCGCGCACCTACGACATACTCAGGCTGATTGTTAACGGCAGCATGATGTGGGTTCTGCTGGGCATTGCAGTGGGAGTTGCGGGGTCCGTCGGTTTGGGACGCCTCCTGCAAACTCTGCTCTACGGAGTACGGTCAGCGGACCCGCTCGTACTCGGCGCGGTGTCGGCGCTGCTCGCCGCCGTGGCCCTCGTGGCCAGTTATCTCCCCGCACGGCGCGCAGCCAAGGTTGACCCGCTGGTAGCGCTGCGGTACGAGTAATTGTCGATTTTCGATTGTCGATTGAAGGAGCTGTCAGCTTTCAGCAATCAGCTCTCAGCGGCATCGACTAAGTAACGCTTCGTGCTGACCGCTGATAGCTGACTGCTGGTGGCTGAATGCTGACGGCTTAACTCGTGCTAGTATGTGCGTGAGGGTGGCAGATGGCGACTAAGACCGAAGGGACAATCGAAGATCTGTACCACGTGCCCGAAGACGGCAAAGCCGAGATCGTCAACGGAGAATTGCGACTCATGTCACCGACCGGAGATTTACCCAACAGAGCCGCCGGAGAGATTTACGTTTCTTTACACACCTACTCACGGGCAACTGGCGTCGGTCGGGCTTACACGGACAACGCTGGCTTTATTGTGAACTTGCTCAAGCGTAGGTCTTTCAGCCCCGACGCGGCGTTCTACACTGGGCCCCTGACGGGCGCCAAATTCCTGGAGGGCGCTCCCGCATTTGCGGTGGAAGTTCGCAGTGAAGACGGCTACGGTCCCGGTGCGGAACGCGAATTGGCTGCCAAGCGCCGGGACTATTTCGCCGCTGGTACCCACGTGGTTTGGCACGCGGACGTACTTCGCGAGGAAATCATCCGAGTCTATCGCGCAAGTGATCCCGACAACCCGACGGTCTACCGTCGCGGCCAGCGCGCCGAAGCCGAACCCGCCGTTCCCGGCTGGACCATGCCCGTGGAAGATTTGTTTCGCTAGCCCCGCGTTCCTCGCTGTCGGCGCATATACATCACTCGCAAAATAGCAGGCTTTCACTACCTGCCAGCCCGGCTAGTCCGTCGAACAGAAACCACCGCGGGGATAACGTCCTTCCGCGCGAATCTCACTTCTTCCTCCACTCGGCCGCTTTGTCGGGTTTGCCCCAGTCCTGATAGAGCTGGACGACCCACTGGTGGGCTAGTTCCAGGTGGTAACGATCAGGGACGCCCATGCGGTCCTTCCGCGCCAGCATGCCCTCGTAGCCTTCGACCAGTAGCGGTTCCGCCTCGGCGTATTTCTTCTCTCCGGCGAGGCTTTCGCCCACCAGGCTTTCGGCACGGAAACGTTGCCAGTCATCCGGCCGGCTCTTTTGGTCTGCCTCCAGGGCCTCGCGCGCCAGCGGTTCGGCCTCGACGAATTTGCGCTGCGAAATGTAGGCCAGCGCCACATCGGCGGCCGAGGCCATGGTATCCGGATTGTCCGGGCCCAAGGCATGCCGCTGCCCCGCCAGGGCCTGCGCGGCA
>DATJYK010000086.1:0-14925 GCA_035578005.1 Terriglobia bacterium | reverse complement strand
TGTTTGCCAAAAATATATCGGTGAGGCTTTTGATCAACAAGGAAAATACAGTAAAGCAATTAAGTCCTACAACATTGCCTTCCAACTTTATAACAATCTTGGAGAGTATAAAGCAGCACTCGATGTGTTGCGCGTAATGGGTTGTGCTTGTGAAAACAGCGGCGACTACCGGAAAGCTCTTGAACTTTGTCAATTGGCTATCGAGAAGGCCCATAAGATAGGTGATGATCGGACCAAGGCAGGATGCCTCGTCAGCATGTATTGTTTATATTTGGCTGTTGGAGAGAAAGAAAAAGCCCAACATATCTGTCTACAAAATAAATCCCTTTTTAATAAGCTTGGGTTGAGTGATAATTTTATGCAATTTGAAAAAGAGTTAAAACAGATGGAACTTCAGGAAGAATATAGCGGGGAGACAGGGGGACGCGGGGGAGACAGGGGGACGCGTACAAGATTATAAGATGCCAGGCGGCGACACGCGGTATCCGATTCGCTTCGGCGGTGCACCCCCAACTGGTGTGCGCCCGGCAGGGACGCGTGGTGCGTAAGCGACGTACGATCGACTGTGGTGGTTGATCGTTGACTTGGAGGGAAAAGTCCTCTATGGACCCTGATGGAGGGAACCATTACCCAATCAGGTCGCCTTTGAATCCCGCCGGAGGCGATTACCAACGAGGTTTAATCGGTGAGCGAATCCATCTCCGAGAATTGGAAACATTGCATGCTATATTTTCAAACCTGACTTGGTTTTCAGAATCTTAAGGAGCAGCTCTTCCCATTTCTGTAATGCCTCCTTTTTTTCCTTGTCATAGCGATATTTGTTGTAAATACCCACTACGCCGGGCTTCGTATGGTTTACAACCTCCTCCCCGATCTCGTCCGGTATTCCGACCCGCGCCATGTTTGTGCGGGCCGTGCGACGGAGATCGTGGGGTGACCAGGGTTTCATTCCGTAATACGGTTCCTTTCTTGCTTTGATTTTTCTGTTTCCAACCATCTTCACAACCTCGTCGGATAGATAACCCCGGTTGATTGCCTGCGCAAGGGTATTTACAGCGACATATCCCCTGCTACCCTTTCCCGATGGGAAAACATGACCCTTTATATCGCCGATAAGGGATAGGGCTGTATCAGTGAGATAAACCCTATGCTCTCTTCCGTTCTTTGCCACCTCTGCGGGAATAGTCCACCATCTGTCCTTTATCTGCTCACTGTGCATCTGGGCAATTTCGCCGGAACGCTGCGCAGTAACAAGAATCATTTTGAGGGCGCGTTTCACTGAGTCAGACGATGGCGATTTGGAAATTTCGTTCCATGCCTGAATAACCTCATCATCGTCGAGAGTTCTCTCGCATGTTTTTGGCCCCGCTTTTGGCACGGCTTTCGTAATTTTTAAGAAAGGCTGGCTTTCCACCCATTCCAGATGCAGTGCGTACTCGAATATTTGCCTGCCTGCTTTAAGAACATTCCCGGCCTGCCCGGGGACGCGGGATGCGATTCCTTGAATCAGCTCAATGGCATCTTTACGGCGAACCTCGGTTATGAGCATCTTTCCGATTGTTGAAATGAGACCGCTCTTTATGTGGTAGAGTAAATTCCTGCGGGTCTCAGGGCCGTGATTGACCTTGGAATACATGATGTAATAGACGGCGGCAAGTTGCTCAACTGTTGAGGGAACATAGCCTTCCGGGATGCCTTTGTCCACGAGAGACTGGAATGTATGCTCTTCAAGAACTGCGCAGGCATCTTCTTCGGCCTTTCTTAGCGACTCCTCTTTGGCGTTTTTTATATGGACACGAGGGTCGATTCCTTTTTTTACGAGGTTATAGGCATCATTGTATGCCAATCTTGCATCGGCCAGGGAAATTGTGGGATAACTGCCAAGCTGCAGATATCCTTTTTGTTTACCTAGCTCGAAGATGTACAGGAATGATTTCGATCCAGAGGGGAGAACTTGAAGAGCAAATCCGCGTCCCTCTCTGATCACAAATTTCTTTTCTTTGGGCTTGATTGAGGCGAGAAATCTATCGGTGAATTGCTTCATATTTTGCATCCGTTTTGCATCCGTTATATGTCCCGCTACCCTCCGTTGCATCCGTTTTGCATCCGTTTTGCAGCTGGCAAATGGAGACACACTCTGAAACACTGAGACACATACTTATAATAAAATATTTTGTATGTCAAGCAATTATGAGATTCCAATGACACATGAGGATGCATTGTGACACATCGTGAAACATGATTCAACAAGATTGCCAAGGTCGAAGTCGCGGGTTCGAATCCCGTTTCCCGCTCCAGAACTAATAGCTTACGACAGCTCCTCAATTGGCGCGGTACCCAAGTGGTAAGGGAGAGGTCTGCAAAACCTTTATGCGACGGTTCGATTCCGTCCCGCGCCTCCAAGGATTCGAAGGCGCTCGCGCTGCAGCCAATTCAAGTGTTTGTTCCCACCCGGTGGGCCTGTGAATCGCCGAGGGCCCATGTTTGGGCCTCGATCCTTCTTTCTGTTCCGCCCCTGCGACCATCAACCTCTTCTGATTCTGGCCAGATCGCATGCGTATAGCTCTCGCCCAGATCAACACCACCGTCGGAGATTTTTCCGGTAACGTTGAACGCATGGTGCGCTTTGCCCGCGAAGGCGAGCAGAGGGGCGCAGACCTCGTCATTTTCCCCGAGCTTGCTATCACCGGTTATCCTCCCCGCGACTTGGTGGAGGTTCCTCACTTTGTGGAACGTTCGGAGCTGGAGTTGGACCGTCTAGCCTCCCTGGTGCCCGATGTACGCGTGCTGACCGGTTACGTGCGCCGCTCGGGCGCTGATCCTGGAAAAGCGGTCTCCGATTCCGCTGCTCTGCTCTACGGCGGCCGCCGTCTGCTGACCTACGACAAGATCCTGCTGGCTTTTTACGACGTCTTCGATGAGTCACGGTACTTTGAGCCGGGTCGAGCAGCAGGATTCTATGAAATGGGCGACCTTCGCCTGGGCATCACGATTTGTGAAGACGTGTGGAACGACAAGAACTTCTGGCACCGCCAGCTTTACGCCCGCAATCCCGTGGAAGACACCATGCGCGGCGGAGCGGATCTCTTGCTCAACATTGCTTCGTCGCCATTCGCCGCTGGAAAAATCGAACTGCGCCAGAGGATGCTGCGCGCCATCGCACTCGAGCGCCGGCTGCCCGTGGTTTACGTGAACCAAGTGGGCGGCAACGATCAACTGGTGTTCGACGGATCCAGTATGGCGCTCGACGCCAGGGGCAATGTGATGGCGCGCGCTCGTAGTTTCGACGAGGACCTTGTGTTGTTTGATCTCGAGTCCTCTGCGGGTGACGTCCGTCCCGGTCCGTCGTCAGAGACTGAAGCCATATACGACGCGCTCAAACTGGGCACGCATGACTACATGGCCAAATGCGGATTCAGCAAGGCGTTGGTAGGCTTGAGCGGCGGCATTGATTCGTCGTTGGTTGCTGCCGTTGCGGCTGACGCCCTAGGACCGGAAAACGTCTACGGTGTGAGCATGCCAGGCCCGTTCTCTTCGCCGGGCAGCCTCGTAGACGCCGAGGCACTAGTGCGTAACCTCGGCATCCGTTACCGGGTGATTCCGATTGGTTCGCTATTCGACGCTTACTCGCAGCAGCTTGCGCCTGTCTTTGGCGACCTTCCTCCGGACATTACCGAGGAGAACCTGCAGGCGCGCATCAGGGGTAATATTCTGATGGCGCTGTCAAACAAGTTTGGGGCCCTGCTGCTGAGCACCGGCAACAAGAGTGAGCTGGCGGTAGGTTATTGCACGCTTTACGGCGATATGGCAGGCGGCTTGGCGGTGATTGCCGATGTGCCCAAGACGATGGTGTATGAGCTGGCGCGGTTCGTCAATCGCCAGAGTGAGCGCATTCCGATGGCCTCGCTCACCAAGCCTCCCTCCGCTGAGCTGCGGCCGAATCAGACGGATCAGGACTCGCTGCCGCCGTATGATGTCCTCGATACCATCCTGCGAGCCTATATTGAAGAGCACCAGTGCGCAGAACAAATCAGTAGCCGCTTTGGGTTTGACGTGTACCTGGTGCACGGCATCATTCGGCGCGTCAACCTCGCCGAGTATAAGCGCCAGCAAGCGGCTCCGGCGTTGAAGGTCACGGCGAAGGCCTTCGGCATGGGCCGGCGCTACCCAATCGCCAATCACTATCTTGAATGAATGAACGTGCGAAGAAATCCCTGGGAGACCGGACGTCTCGCCCGCTTCTTGGTCTTCAAGAGAGGCTTGAAAGAGCGGGCGGGACGCCCGCGCTTCCAGGGCTTTCAGCGGCTCAAAGCTGGCGGCTGAAAGTTGAAAGCTGACGAATCCATCTCTCTGCGACATGCTGCAAGAGATTCACATCCAGAATTACGCTGTCATCGAAAGCCTGCGAGTGGACTTTCATCCCGGTCTCAACGTCCTCACCGGCGAAACAGGCTCCGGCAAGTCGATCGTGGTCGATGCGCTGGCCTTGGCTCTCGGCGGGCGCGCCTCACCGGACGTGATTCGGACGGGCGCGGATCGCGCCACCGTCACCGTGGTATTTCGCACCGAGGTCCGTCGCGGAGGCAATCATCGCGCGGGCGGTTTGCCGTGGACCTCATGGCTCGACCGCTACGGCGTCGGCGGCGCCGCCGACGAGGAGATCATGCTGCGCCGCGAGATTCAGGCGGGCGGTCGCAGCCGGCTGCTGGTGAACGATGAGCCCGTCACACTGGCGACGGTGAAGGATCTCGCGCCGCTGCTGGTGGAGGTCCACGGGCAGGGCGAGCACGCAGCCCTGCTGCTGCGTGAGGCCCAACTCGATCTGTTGGACGCCTTCGCTCGCACGGGTGAGCGGCTGGCGGAGGTGGGCGCGCTCCATGAGCGCAGGCGGGAACTGGAGCTTGAGTGGACCCGCCTAAACCAGAGCGAGCAGGAACGGCTGCAGGCGCTCGATCTGCTGCGATTCCAGGTTGAAGAGCTCAGCGCGGCGCGGCTTCAGCCCGGCGAGGACGAGCGGCTGGAATCTGAGCGCGCGGTCTTGCGCAATCTCGAAAAGGTGCGCTCGGCCGCTGCTGCGGCACACGCGGCGCTTTACGAGGACGAAGGCTCAGCGCTCTCGCGCCTGGCAGCGGTGGAGCGCGCGCTCGACGACCTCGCCCGTTACGACCGCGCCCTGGAATCCAACCGCGAATCGCTCAGCTCGGCCCGGGCCGCGCTCGACGACTTGTCTCGCGCTCTCGGTGATTACATCGCCGGGCTTGAGGTCGAGCCTGGCCGGCTCGAAGAAGTTGAAGACCGCCTGGCGCTCCTCGACCGGCTGAAGCGGAAGTATGGCAGCACCGTGGATGAGATGCTGGCTTTCGCCGAACGCGCCCGGCTGGAGCTCTCGCGGTTGGAGCGAGCGGACGAGCGCCGTGAGGAGGTGCGGCGGTCGCTTGAGCAAGCGCGCGAGGCGTACGCGAAGGCGGCTGGAGGGCTCTCTCATGAGCGCCGCCAGTCAGCCGGGCGTCTTGCACGCGAGGTGCACCGTGAACTGGCACAGCTCGGCATGGAGAAGGCGCGCTTCGAAGTGCGGTTCGAAGATGCCAGCGCTGGAGCCGAGCCAGAACCAAACAGTTCCGCTGGCGGCCCGAAGGGCATTGACCGCATCACTTTTCTAGTGTCGTCAAATCCGGGTGAGGAGGTCCGCCCGCTCGACCGCGTCGCGTCCGGAGGGGAGCTTTCGCGCTTGATGTTAGCGTTGAAAACCGTCATCGCCGGACTCACAGCCGGCGGCAATCCTGTGAGCCGCACGCTGGTGTTTGACGAGGTCGATGCCGGCATCGGCGGGCGCGTGGCCGAGTGCGTGGGCGAGCGTTTGAAGCGGCTTTCGAAGCAGAACCAGGTGCTTTGCGTGACGCACCTCCCGCAGATTGCATGCTTTGCGGATCACCACTACTCGGTGGAGAAAATCGAGCGTGGCGGCAGGACGTTCGCCGAGGTTCAATACCTGCCTGCGGAGCGGGAGCGCGCCGCAGAACTTGCGCGCATGCTCTCCGGGCGCAAAGTCACCGAAGCCGTTCTCGAACATGCCGCGGCCATGCTGAAGCAGGGAAGGGGTAGCTAGCCCAGTTAGATAGCCGCGCAGACGTCGGTTATTTCCCATCTTTCATCGCGTCGTCCACGGCTTGAAAGAATATCTCCGGCGCCGCGGCGCCCTGGAACCTTCCGTTGATATAAAAGGTGGGCGTGGAGTTGACGCTCAGCTCCTCGCCTTCGTGCATTCCCTGTTCCACCCTTGCCTTTGCGCCGCCTGGGGTATCGACGCAACTGGCAAGCTTGGCGCCATCCAAACCCACCTGCTGCCCGTAGCTCATCAAGAGTTCGCGCACCTGGGAGGCGTTCGCCTGCGCGGCGTCAATGTCATTTTGGTGCTGGAAGATTAACGTTCGGTAGGGCACGAACTTCGAAGAATCAATCTGATAGGCGCACTCATTGGCGATGGCTGCGGTCTCGGCCCACTGATGGATCTTCACCAGAGGAAATTCCTTGAACACTACGCGGACCTTGTCGCCGTACTTCGGCACCAACTGATCCTCGAGGAATTGATGCATGCGCGCGCACGACGGGCATTCGAGATCCGCGAACTCGACGATGGTCACGGGAGCGTGGGCGGGCCCCTGCGTCGGCAGGTCTCTCACCGTCATGACGCTCAGGGCCTGCTTGCGGGGATCGACGTTCAGCGCGTAAACCATGCCTCCGAGATTCAGGTACTTCTTGTCATCGGTGACCAGGAACTCCTGGCTCTGCGACGGATGCACAGCGTCGTTGGCCATAACAGTTACCGAGAGAAACCCTGGGTACTTGGAAGGGTGCAACGCGCCCGTAACAGTAAGATTGACGCTCGTGGGAATTTTGAACGCCTCTCGCACCGCTTGAGCGACCGCGCCGTCGACATCACCGTTAAGGGCCACCAGATCGCCCACCAGGAGCAATCGCCCGTTCTTGGAGATCGAGAGAGCCTGCTGACGCGGTTGCTTGCCGTCGTCGATGGTGACGACGGTCTTGTAGTAGTCTGGGCTGGGGGACGGTTCCAGGGGGCCCATCGTCAGCTTCACCGTGCTCACCACGCCGAACTTGTCCCGCACGAACTGGAGTATCTTATCCGACGATGGCGCTTCGGACTTTGACGTAGACGCCGAGTGTGTTTGAGTGCGGGGATTGGCCGAAGCCGCGGGGGCGGCAGCCACAAGTTTCGTTCGGAGTGGAAATCCAAGAAGGCCGGCAGCCAGCACGATGCCACCCAAGCCAATTCCTGCGTGCTTGAGATTCTTCATTTGTAGTTTCGCTCCAATTCTGACACGGTAATCGCACGAAGAACCCGTAGCTTTCGCAACGGGAATCACTTAGTTATTTTATCGAATGAAGGCTCAGTAAATCAAACTCACGACCTACCTTCTTCTACAAGCCTCCGTCGGTCTTGCTTCGGCGACGCGCACGATGGTTGCGACGAGATCGACTAGCTCAGACCACCAACAGCGCCTCTCGGCCTCACATCACCTGACGCTGGCGTTAATGGGGCGAATTCTGCGGCGCCTCGTCAGCGCCCGTCAACAGCTCATGCCGCAGCACAAGATACGCGCCATTCGTCCAACCAAATCCGATCTGGTTTTGCGAGTAGCCGACGTTGACTTGCGTTTCGGAAGAACGCGTCACCACGTTGTATTTCTCGCGAATGGTTCCGTCGCGCCGGAAGTTCTCCGCCACTGTCGAAAGAAATTGTTGTGATAGGAGCGCGGCATCCTTCTCATCGCCGTAGAGGCGCAATCCCTCGCCGGCAATCAGTTGCACGGGCGCCCAACCGTACGGGTTGTCCCACTGGGCGCCGGTGGTGTAAGGGCTGGTGTCGATGCCGCCCGGTCGGTCAAACAAGGAAAAGTTCTTCTCCACAGCCTTGGCCTGCTCGGGCGACGCCGCACCCACCCACAGCGGGTAGAACGTGGTCGCGTACTCGTAGGACGACTGTTGGCCCTTCTCGAAATCGTAGTCAAAGTAGAGGCCGCGGCTCGAGTTCCAGCAATACTGGTTGATCTTTGACCGGCGTTCCGTTGCTTTCTTATCCCAATCCTTTGCGTCTTGTTCGTGCCCAAGCTGGCGGCTCATCCAGCTCAGGTCAGCCTCCGCCTGGTAGAGCAAACTATTCAGGTCCACTGCGGCGTAATGATGAGTGAAAGCGCCGAAGGGCCCAAATCTGAAGCTGATGTCGTAGCCCGACTCCCGCATGCTGCGGTCGCCCTTGTAAAAATCGCGACTCAGGGACACGTCCTTCACCTTGTCGCAGCCGGAGGCTGAGGACGTGGGAGCGGAGGACGGCGTTTCGGAACCCTGATCGCAGACCAAAACGGAGAAAGCAGGACCCGTCGCAAGAGCCGCTTCAGCATGGCCCTCCGCCTTCACCAGGATCGAGTCCGCCTCGCTCGGATGAAGCAGCAAGTACGCGGCGACACCGCGAAAGTAGGTATCGGTATCAGGCCCCAGTTCCGGCGCCGGTCCCTCGCCGAAGGCGTAATAGCGGGACAAGCCTGTGGTACCGGCCAGGTGAGGCGCCGTCACCCAGAAGTTGTAGTCCCTGACCGCGTAAGGATAGGCCTGTTCCAGCCAGGCGCGGTCTTGCTTGCCCTGCGCCATCTCAGCCTCATAAACAGCCCTCACCATCGCTGTTAGAAACGGAGGCTGCGACCGCGTGAGGTGGTAAGTGCGGTTGGAATTCAAAATCTCGCCGTAGTGCTCGATTTCAAAAAGAAAGTTTTCCACCATGTTGCGCGCCATGGTGATGTTGCCGTCCTGCAGAAGGCCTCGAATGATGAAGTAGCTGTCCCATCCGTACATTTCGTTGAACATGCCTCCGGGCACCACGTAAGGATTGGGCAGATAAAGCAGTCCGGGCCGGAGCTTATTGACGTCGACCTCGCCGAGATGATGAATCACAGCGGGAAGGTGCTCAACGTCTACGCTGCATCGGGATTGCAATTCAGTGAGAGCGGGCGGCTCCGCGTAATCGGCCGGCAAATAGAGGACTGGCCTTTGCGAAAACTTGGGATCCACCAGAGACTTGC
The DNA here is from genome assembly GCA_035578005.1 of Terriglobia bacterium. Taxonomy (GTDB): domain Bacteria; phylum Acidobacteriota; class Terriglobia; order UBA7540; family UBA7540; genus Gp13-AA77. The sequence continues at coordinate 5,830 of DATJYK010000086.1, read as the reverse complement.
ACTCGCTCATCGAGCGTGTCAGCGAGGTCCAGGCGCCCGAGATGTAGTGCAGGACGTCGGAGTCGCTTTGGACGTTCGCGGCCTGCCGCGCCCCAGCGAGGCTTGCAGACCCGCACCCCAGCAGCACCAGGAAGAGCATACGCCGGGTGCGAAAGGGTTGCCGGGTTATCGAGCCGTCTTGAGGCATCGTGACATCGTGAGGCGCGCAGCACCCGCTACCCGTCTCCAGCTTCGCTCGGGTGCGCGGCTTTGCGGCTGGCCAGGCGCACACCTAAGCGGAACTCGACGCCACAGTGGCGGCAAAGGAGCGGTCTCGAGTGGCTTCGGCCAGCTTTCCGCGGACAAATGCGGCGAGAGCAGCACTTGAGTAGTCGGGCGCCTGGGCGGAAAAAATGGGCTTGGAACTCAAGTCATGCAGGAGGCCGAGATCATGCCACACTGAAGCATCGACTAAGGCGCGGTCTCCAGAGGCATGGTTCTGGAGTACGGTCCCAACTGAGAGCGCTGTGTTCACGGAAATAAACGCGTTCGCACTCGCCAGCGATCGTTGCGCCGAGGACTTGAAATCTTGGCGCGAGCCATCCACAACCACCAAGTACAACAGAGGCTCGATGAACTCCAGAATGCTGTTGCTTTCGATGATCACCCAATCCGCGCCGCGCAGTTTTCGATAGAGAAGAGGCAGCGCGCTCGCAAGCTGGCCTTGGCGCGCCCGGAGCCAAAGCGATTGCCGGGCTCCGGCCGCTAGATATCGGCATGTGTCGGCGCGTCCCTCACCGTCGGTTTCTTCGGTGAGCGCGAAGGGGTGTTCGGTAGGAGCGCAACCGCAGGGCTGACCGTCGTGGGAGCAAATACCGTGCCCGTACTGCGTGATCTTCACCGCCGTCCAACCGAACGATGAGAACTCGCGGATGAGCGCGGACATCACCGAGGTCTTGCCGATGTTCCGGGTGTGACCGCCAATCACCACGACGTTCATGCGGCTCTCCAAGGGCGTCTCCAGTATAGCGCGGTCGTGCCAGCACTAACCCGTGCAGGCTACGGGCCGGTCGGCTTGGGACCGTCATTCCCAGGAAAACGAATCTCCACGCGGAACTTGATCCAGTGAATCTCGCCAAGATCCACGCCGTCGGCAGTTCGCTTCCCCGGAGTTATCTTATAGTCTTCAATCCATAGCCTGCCTGTTCCCGACGGCGATGAGCCTAGCTTTGCCAGCGCCTGGTCCACCTCGCTCTTCGGATAGGTATAAGACCACAAGACGAGATTCACTCTCTTTCGCTCAACCTTGAAGTCGTCGCAGTTCAGCACGAACTTGAAGTCCCTCGGGGAGACGCGCACCGCATCCTGCGCGGTGGTGGCGTATGACGTGTCAAGGTATCGTACGTTCTGGAAGCGATACGGCGGCGTCACGACCCAAGTAAAATCCCCGCACTGAGGTTCCGAGGGAGGGATGTGCGGAGACACTTCGATGGTCCAGCCCGTGATACCCGCACCCATCGTATCGGGTGACAGAACAAAGTCGAGTCCGTGGCTGATCTGTTTTCGGTAGGTCTGGCCTTCCGCTGCTTCGCCCGAGAAAGTGACGGAGCGGCCCTGAGCGCCTAGGCGAGCGGCACAGACTGCCACGAGAAGGAACGCACGCAGAGGTCGCGGCCTCATGTTAGCGCCACAGTAGCACACCCGGAGACGGCGTCGATACAGCTCAGTTCCATATCGTTCTCTGGCGGTCTGTAGGATACAATGCAGTCATGATTCAGGAAGTGCTTCCCGTTGGAATGCTGCAGTGCAATTGCTACGTGCTGGGTGATGAGAACACCCGCGAAGCGGTGGTGATCGATCCCGGCGATGACATCGAGCGCGTGCAACAGATCCTCACGCGCCACCGCTTGAGGCCGAAATACATCGTTGCTACGCACGCTCACATTGATCACGTGGGCGGCATCGAAAAGCTGGCGCGAGCCACAGGCGCGGCGGTGATGATGCATCAAGCGGACTTGCCGCTGTATCAGAATCTGGCGGCGCAGGCGGCCTGGCTCGGCGTGCGGGCGCCCGGCACGATTGACGTGGACCAGTTCCTGCGCGAGGGAGATCGACTGGCTTGGGGATCGCGCGCTCTCGAAGTGCTGCACACGCCCGGACACTCGCCGGGCAGCCTTTGCCTGCATCTACCGGGTGATGACGAGCGCGTATTCAGCGGGGACACGCTGTTCGCTGCCAGCATCGGCCGCACCGATCTTTGGGGCGGCTCGTACCCCGAAATTCTGAAGTCCATCGAGGCCAAGCTGCTGGCCTTGCCGGATAGCACTCCCGTGTTTCCCGGCCACGGTCCTGCCACCCGCATCGGAGAGGAACGGCAGTCTAATCCCTTCTTGACTGAGCTTGGCTGACCTCAGCGCAAAGAGCCTCTCAACACGGAGTTCACGAAGACGCTCTTGGTCTTACTGTCGAAGGCTTTTGGGGCGCAGAGAACACTGAGAAACCCCCAATGTGGGGTCGGGCGTGCAATAATGTTCAGATCAGCGAAAGGGTAGGCTATAAGTAGCCTATGCTAAAGCAGGGCCCGCTCCAGGGTGGCCCTGCCGTCCGGTGAGTTACCTGGAGTTTTCGCGGCTGGCCACGTACTGCTTGGCGTGCGCCAGCAGCGCGGCCGCCTGGGGCAGGGCTTCAACGGCCTTGGACACCAGAGGGTCATTCTGGGCTTCGAGGGTCAGACGCACGTCCTCGCCATAGATGTCGTACACCAAAAGATCTCTCAGTTGCTCCTTGATGTAGTCGAGGTTGTCCTGAACGTTTTCCGGAGTCACGTGGATATCCTCATCGGCGAGATACTTATTAAGCTCGTCGACCACCTCCGGCGTCACCTGGAAATCGCGGGGAATGGTCTTGTGCACTCCAAGGTAATGCTGGGCAAAATCGTAGAGCGCGCCGCGGTCAGCAAGCTTCTGTTGCACGTCGTTGAGCTTGGGCGGCGGCACCTCGATATCCGGCGTGATCCCACCCCCGCCGTACACTTCGCGGCCGCCATCGGTGAGGCGCACCTGCGAGTGGGGAGCAGGGCCCTCTTCATCCCGGTTGTAGTAGTCGTAGAGAGAAACGTCCTGGTAATTCCGCTGGATCAGCCGCCCGCTGGGAGTGTAGTAGTGCGCGGTGGTCAGCGCCAGGCCGGCGTGCTCGCTCAGCGGATAGACGGTCTGCACCAGGCCCTTGCCGAAACTCGGCTCACCCATAATCAAGGCGCGGTCATGGTCCTGCAGCGCCCCGCTCACGATTTCGGAGGCGCTCGCCGTATAGCGGTCAATGAGCACCACCATGGGGTATTCGTCGCCGTGATTGCCGCGCGTGACGTAATAGCGCTTCTCGTGCGAGGCGCGCCCGTAGTGGTAAACGATAAGCTGGTCTTTGGAAAGAAAGTGGTCTGAAACGTCCACCGCTTCCTCCAGCAATCCGCCGGGATTGTCGCGGAGGTCAAAGATCAACCCCTTCAAATCACCGCCTTGGTTCAGCTTCTTCAGCGCCGCCGTCAGCTCATCATCGGTGGTCTCGTCAAAGCCGCTGAGCTTGATGTAGGCGATTCCCGGCTTCAGCATGAAGGCATCGACGACGGTCGGGTTGTTGATCTCGTCGCGGGTGATGGTAAACTCCACCGGCTCTTCATAGCCTTCGCGCTGCACGGCGACGTGCACCACCGTGCCCTTGGGGCCCTTCAGAAGAGTGGCCACCTGAGTGGTGTCCATTCCTACGGCGCTCTTACCCTCAATCGTCCAGATCATGTCGCCGGGCCGAATGCCGGCCTTGAAGGCGGGCGATCCGGGAATCGGAGCCTTAACGAAGGTACTCAGCTTGCCGTTCTTGTTGAGCTGCGCCTGGATCGTCATGCCCACGCCGTAATACTTGCCCTCCTGCTCTTCGCGGATGCGGGCGAAGTTGGCGGGATCAAAGAAGTTGGAATGCGGGTCAAGGGTGCGGAGCATGCCCGGAATGGCGCCCACCGGCGCGTTGAGCCCGTCGGGGCCGTAGATCGCCTTGTTGGGATCAACTTTGTCAGCGTACTCGCGCTGCACGATGTCGTAAATGTTGGTAAAGTCCTTGAGGCTGGTTTGCACCTGCTGGTCGTCGCCGCTGGCCGGCGTTGCCTCGATGTTGGGGCCGTAAAGCCCCCCCGCCACCGTCCCGGCAGAAACCGCAAAAATGACGAACCAAACCAGCCGTCGAGTAGGCTTCATGATGCTCCTTGTATCAAAGTTCCGAGTATAACATGCCGAGCGCGCCACAGGGGCCGCCCGCGAAGGGCGCCTTCCTGCTGGTCCTCAACTTCGCGGAACCTTCGCCAGCGAGTCGCGCGCCCGTATCATTACCATTGGATGCTGCTAATCCCTCCAGTGAAGGCCCAAGAGACTGAATTTGATTCCCGCGAGCCGGTTGATCATTCCGCGCTCGGCCGTTCCGGCGCAATCCCATTCTCATTTCCCCTGGCTCGGCTCGCCCGCGACGGAAACACCACTTTACAAAACGGACCCTTCAGCTCTCAAAACGGTGGCTTGGTGTAAATTTTACCGAAGCTGATTTCAAAGGACTTCTTGGCTTTGTGTAAAATTTACACAAAGCCACCAAGCTATTGATTCCACATAACTTCTTGGCTTTGGCACGAACCCAAAATTATGTAACCTACTGATTCTGAAAGGCCCCTTGGCTTTGGGGGGTAGGGGGGTGGGGGGGGTGGATGAGTATGGCTCTTGGTAACCAGTTGTATAACTTCAGGTGTCATTCCTCCACCGTCCCATCGCCAGCATACAGCAACCTGCTGTGGTCGCCACGCCCGAATCCAGGCTCGACCCTTGTCGTCATCCGCCTGACTCCATCACGACCATCTCGGCCTTTGCGCCGGTTGGCTTCAAGCCGAGCCTCGGTGATCGTCGGTGACTTTCGGAGTGACATCGTCGGCTTGACTTCGGACCAACCTCAAACCCGGCTAGCACCCTGGCGCATGAACATCAGCCGGATGAGCGCCAGCATCAGATAACCAGATGATACATACATCATATAATTAAATCAATAACAAAATGGGAGGGCTCGGGTGTAGCGAGTGGTTTCAGGGAGCGGGCTGCGTCGTAAAGTTTCCGAACGGTCGATTGAGCCAGCGAAGGGCGATGCTCGGCCAGGTCGTTGCGAATCGCCTCTAAATCGTCTGCGGCAGCGGCTGACCAACGGATGCGCCTCAAGGCTGAAGCATCCGCGCAACCCGGGCATCCATTTCTTCTTCTTCGATGAACTCACCGCGTTCTATTTGATCGATTCCAATCTGCACCTGCTCCTGGAACCATTCGTTACGGGCAAGCAGGTGGTGAACGGCCTCTTGCACGAGTTCGTCGGTTCCACGTCCGGTCTTGACAGCAAGCTCGTTGAGTTTGGCTTCGTCAGTTTGCGGTAAATGGATTTCCATGCCTTCACAGTAAGGGCAAGGAGGGTGACTGTCAAGTGCCGGTGGGTGACGCAGCGGAGATGGTTTGCGCCGGAGTAATGGTGATGGCGGCTCACAGCCGCGTACATTACAAGGACAATGTATGCGTCACCCTGGTTGGGCGTCCGGTCGCAGCCTCAGGGTCTGCGATGAACGGTCCAACCAAAAGCAAGAACGTCGGACCGCCCTTGACCCCGCGCCCGCACGCTCGATACTGGATGTTCACACTCCCTTGGTTTTCCCAGGGCGTGGCCCGGGCGTTGCCCGGCGCTGTCTGTCCAGGCTTTGTTAGACCGTTATGCGCATCGAAACGTGAATTTTGTTCTCGTTTCGTCGTCGTAGGGCCGACCCTTGGGTCGGCCTTGGCCGGGG
>DATJYK010000085.1:0-73874 GCA_035578005.1 Terriglobia bacterium | reverse complement strand
GAAGTATCCGACGGGAATCAAAGTGCCCGACTCTGAATTTGCCAAGATCCACCTCAAGCCCGCAAAGTTTCACGGTGAATGGAACTATTCCGTGCTGCCATTCCTCGGCTAACTGTTCATGTTATTTATGCGCAGCTCCTTTAGGCGGCGGCCTCGGCAAAGTCAACCGCGGGATGGCGCATACGTGCGCGATTCCACATGCGTGCGCCCGAAGCATCATGCCGCCTGTGATTTTCGCGAGTTGTCGCCCCGGAGATCGGTGGGCAAGGACCCCGGAATATTCCTGTTGCTGGTGTGCCTGGCCATGCAACAATGAACCTTCCTGTTGACTGAAGGCCCCGGCACGGCTCCTGGAGGCGGGTTGGTTGGCTGCCGGGAAGGCAAAGGCCTCGGTGGGGTTTTTACGCCTCTCGCCAACCGCTTCTTGCTCCGCCCCAGGTAAACCGGGCTCCGGTGGCGTGCTACCGCGAGTGTCGCCTGGCGCAGCGTGTGGGCCGCCCGGAGCGGCACCGAATCCGCAGTCGAAAATCGCCAATTTTAAGGCACCCCCCCGGGGGTATGCCCTAAATGTAAAAACGAACCCGAGAAGTGCAGTAGAATCAACAAAAGCGCGAAAAAACGAACCCGAGATCAACAAGGTGCTAATCCAGGAAGTGCTTTAGAATCAGTATTTGATGAAAATGACCGAAATAAGCCGTGGTTTGAGGAATTCACTGGTGCGAAGAGCGGCATGGCGCCCTTTGGGCGGCGGTTTTGGCGCAACAGCGGGCACTGGTGTCAGTGCCTGGGCGGAACCCTCTGGACGCAGTCATTCCCTCTATGACGGGAATCCATTGCAGAAGTCCTGTGAAGAAAAGGCATCAAGAAAAGTGTGGATTCCCGCCTTCGCGGGAATGACGGCGTTTGGGGCGTTCAAATGACACCAATACCCCGGCCCGGTGCAGTTGGACGAGGGCTATGCTAGCTTAGGAGAGGGAGAACTTGATTCCTGTGTCAACCCTGGTGGCCTCGCAGATCGAAGTTGACGACCGTGGTGTGGCTTGGATCACGGGCGCCAACACCAAGGTGACTGAAGTGGTGCTGGACAAGATCGCCCACGGATGGAGCCCCGAGGAGATGCACCTTCAGCACCCCACCTCTCGCTCGCACAGATACACTCTGCACTTGCCTACTATCACGAGTTCAAGGAAACCATCGACGATCAGATTGAGCGCGAGCTCCGCGAAGCGGAAGAGTTGACGGCTGAGGCCTCTGATCCCGCGTTTCGGAAGAAGCTCCTGGCCCTCAAGCATACTTCTCGTTGGCAGTCGCGGGCCGCGTGCCGTTAAGAGCTCAGAGCGAGATTTCTCGCGGCGCCGGAAGGCGCGGCGGCGCTCGAAATGACAGGCTGGGAGGTTCGTGGTGATCGTGGTGAGCCGCCCGTTTGACAACCCTTTCGAACAATTACAATGAAGCTGTCTCTTCTCTTCTATCTATAGTACGCGATACCCGCTCCGGGTGACCCACAGTCACTTGGGCACCAAACGAAAGGACGAGGCGAGATGAAATCCTATGTCTTTCCAGTCGTTGTCGAACCGGACGAAGATGTCTGGCGCGCTTTTGTGCCGGACCTTGAATCGAAGGGTGCGGCTACCTGGGGCCATTCCAAGGAGGAGGCCCTGAAGAATATCCAGGAAGTAGCGCAGATGGTGATTGAAGAATTGTTGGAGGACGGCGAGCTTCTGCCTGCGAACGTAACGGTGTCTCGACCGATGGTAGCCGTCACGGTATGAGCGTTGATTTCTCCCGCCTTCGATCTGTCACCGCCCGCCAACTCGCCGCCGCCGCCAAAGCGACGGTTTTGAACTGAGGCGCCAGAAAGGAAGCCACCGGCACTACATCCACCCCGACGGGCGCCGTGTGACCCTCTCTTTTCACTACTCGTCGGATACGTTTCGGCCCGGCACGCTCCAAAGCATGATCGAACTGCAGGCTCGTTGGACAGAGGAGGGTGCTTGCGTAGTTCCACCCCGTTCGTTTAACCGCGCCTTCGGTTTGGAAGCGGAGGTTCCCGACCCTACGTTTGGAGCGCGGACACAAACTAAACCTACAGCAGCGGAGGGAGGTCCTCCGGCGGAATCAGCAGACGGATCGACCGGGCTTGCCCCGGTGTTCGTTCGATGAATCCGTGCGATTCAAGCGTCAGGATCATCTGGTGCACGGACGGTGGGGAGACTTGGAAGTGTTGCTGCATTTCCCATTCCGCAGGCGGGCAGCGGTGAACTTTGGTGTAGTAATGGAGGAAAGCCAGATACTGGCCTTGCTTCGGTGTGTAAGGTTTCTTCATGGCTCCGCAGAGAATTGTACCCCGTGGGTTGGGGCCTTGAGAAGGCCGGCGAGGATTTAACTGACGCTACTGAGCCCGAACTCCAATGACACAGCTAGGAGTGGTTGTGCCACCTTGTGCTAGTGCGTGCTGAGCGCGGCACGAATCGCGGTTCCATGCCCGGAATCGGAAATCTTGACGGCCAGCTCGTTCCTGTCCTGAACATAGGCCCAGCCGGACCCGGCTTTTTCAAGCGCCTCCATCGAAGCCTTTTGTTCGAGCGCCTGCCCGTCTGCTGTTACGTTGGAGGGCGCCTGACGTTGGGCGTGGATCTTGAACACGAGAGCGCGCGCTGGCGGCGTGTATGAACCCTGGCGCGCGCTCATGTGGACTGCGACCGCGTCAGCGGAAGACTCCACACTGATTTTCTCTTCGAGCGACACTCCGCGTTGAAAGTCAAAGCTGATTCCGTCGTCTTCGTAGTAGTCCCGTGACGAACTGGGGGCGGCTGCGGCCGTCCGCGAGCGTGCTGCCGGATAAATGTCGAAGGTCAGCGGATCGATGGGCGACTGGCTGACGTATTGCACCACTGGACGAGTAGGAACAATGGCGCCGCCACGCACGAAGATGGGAATGCGATCAAGTGGCGCGTCCACCTCCAGGTGGGCCGGTCCCCGATAGCGGCGGTCGTTCGAGAAGTCATACCAGTCTCCCTTGGGCAAGTAGACATCGCGCCGGCGCCATTCGCTTCGCAACACTGGCGCTACCAAAAGATCATCGCCAAATAGGAATTCCGAGTTCTGATCGACGGCCTCGGGGTCATCGGGATAGTCGAGCAGAAGCGCGCGCATCACCGGCAGCCCGGTTTCGCTGGTCTCACGATAGGCGTTGTAGAGATAAGGAAGCAAGCGGTAGCGCAGCTCGATCGAGCGCCGGTTAATGTCCTCCAGGCGATCCCCGTAAGACCACGGCTCCTGGCTGGGCGCGCCGTACTCCACGTGCGTGCGGCAGTACGGATAGAAGACGCCCGCTTCAAGCCAGCGCGTGTAGAGTTCGGGCGTGGCGCCGCCACCGGCGAAGCCGCCGATGTCCGCCCCGGCCAGCGCGATGCCTGACAAACCCATGCCCATGATCTCGCTCACGCTGATTCGCAAATGGTCCCAAGTGCTGGTGTTATCGCCCGTCCACACGGCGGAGTAGCGCTGGCCGCCCGCGTAGGTGGCGCGCGTGATCACCAGCGGGCGCTCGTTGGGCTTCAGCTTCAGCAGGCCCTCGCGCGTGGCGCGCGACATCTGCATGCCGTACACGTTGTGAATCTTGGTTTCCGGGCTTTGAAGTCCGTTGTCGTAGAACACCACGTCGTCGGGCATGGTCTTGCTCGGCACCTCGAAGACGGAGGGCTCATTCATGTCATTCCAGATGCCGTTCACGCCGTCGGCCAGCAGTCCTTTGAAGAGCGTTCCCCACCACTCGCGCACGCGGTCCCAGGTGAAGTCGGGAAAGGCGCTCTCGCCCGGCCAGACTTTGCCGATGAAGACCTTGCCATCCGGCAGCTTGGCGAAATCGTTCCCGGCGATGCCTTGCTGGTAGGCAAAGTAATTCGGGTCTTGCTTCACGCCGGGATCGATGATGGTGACCACGTGAAATCCCTGGTCGTGAAGGTAGCCGGTGAGGGCGGCCGGATCAGGAAAGCGCGACTTGTCCCAGGTGAAGATGCGGTAGCCGTCCATGTAGTGAATGTCGAGAAAGATGGCGTCGCAGGGGATGTGCCGGATGCGGAAATTGTCGGCGATGAAGCGCACGACCTTGTCGGGATAGTAGCTGTACCGGCACTGGTGATACCCCATGGCCCAGAGCGGCGGCAGCGGCGTGCGGCCCACCAGCTCGGTGTAGCGGTTAAGCACCTTCTTCGGGTCTGGCCCCCACAAGAAGTAGTAATTCATCTCTCCGCCTTCGGCGCCGAAGGAGTAGAGATTCGGGTTCTCCACGCCGAAGTCAAAGGACGAGCGATAGGTGTTGTCGAAGAAAAGCCCGTAAGCCCGTCCGTTGCGCAGGCCCATGAAGAATGGCACGTCCTCGTAGAGGGGATCGGTATTGGCGCCCCAGCCGTAAACGTCCGTGTTCCACATCACGTAGGTGTGATCGCGCCGGTCAAGCGGGCCGGCCTTTTCGCCGAGGCCGAAGTAATGCTCGTCGGGCGGCATCGATCTCCAATCGCGCAGGCGGGCGCCGTCCCAGGCGGTGGTGTGGGCGTCATCGTCCTTTGAGATGAGGTGGCCTTCGTGATCGTAAAAGGCAACGCCAAACGGCTTCAGGCGAACGTGAACTTCGAGCTCCGCAGTTCGGATCACCCGTTCATTGCCATCGGGGCCCTGAGTGGAGAAATCCACTGTGGCTTTGGGCCAGTCGGCGAGAGGTTTGATGACGGCCCAGGAGTAATCCGGCCCGAATGAATTGCCGGAGGTGATCCGCACGCGCACCAGGTCCGGCGCGAGCACGGAGATGTTCACGAGGCCGCGCGGACTGCGAAAACTGATCTGGTTTCCGTCGAGCGCGCCTTGCGTGACCGCGCCGAGGGATTGCCACTCGGCGGCCAGCGGCGTGGCGGCGGCCAGCATGATCCCGAGCGCCGCCAGCAGCATCATGACTCGGATGGCGGTACGAACTTGCCGGAAATCTCGCATGGCATCCCTCCTAAGCGCGCGCCTCGCTAACACCACTCGGGCAGGCCAAGATTATAATCTCCTGGTGGCAGAGGCCCAACTAGCTTTCTCACCGCGGCGCTGAGAGGTCAGATGGGCAGTGGCGGCTTCCCCATGAGAAAGGCGACCCCGATGACCGACGAGACGAACTTTCATATGACCCCAGATGAATTTCGCCGTCACGGGAAGGCCATGGTCGATTGGATCGCTGATTACTACGAGCGCGTCGAATCCATGCCTGTGCTGTCGCGGGCGAAGCCGGGCCAGATTCGCGAATCGCTCCCCGCTAGCGCACCGCTTCAGGGGGAGAGTTTCGAAGCCATGGCGAGGGATGTCGAGAGCCTAATCATGCCCGGTGTCACGCATTGGCAGTCGCCCAATTTCTTCGCCTTCTTTCCGTCGAACAACTCGTTCCCGTCCATCCTGGGAGAGCTGCTCTCAGCCGGTTTGGGCGTTCAAGGCATGCTGTGGGCCACCAGTCCGGCGTGCACGGAGCTTGAAACGCACGTGCTGGATTGGCTAGTGGAGATGCTGGGATTACCCGCAGCATTTTTGGCCAGCCACACGGGCGGCGGTGTCATCCAGGACACAGCCTCGAGTTCATCGCTTTGCGCTCTGCTCGCGGGCCGCGAGCGCGCCACACGTTACGCCAGCAACCTGCGCGGCTGTGACGGACGCCTGGTGGCGTACACTTCGTCCCAGGCACACTCGTCGATTGAAAAGGCAGTGAAGATCGCGGGGCTCGGCCAGGAGAACCTGCGGCTGATCGAAGTGGACGAGCGCTTCGCCATGCGTCCCGAGGCCCTGGCCGCACAGATTCGGGACGACCGCGCGGCCGGACGTGTTCCCTGCTTTGTGTGCGCCACGGTGGGAACCACCTCATCCAATGCCATCGATCCCGTGCCCGCGATCGGCCGCATCTGCCGTGAGCACGGTGTGTGGCTACACGTGGATGCAGCGATGTCCGGCACGGCCGCCCTTTGTCCCGAGTTTCGCTACATTCAGGACGGCCTGGAATTTGCTGACAGCTACTGCTTCAACCCGCATAAGTGGATGTTCACCAATTTCGATTGCGACTGCTTCTACGTGGCGGACCGTAAGGCGCTGATTGACACGCTGAGCGTTCTGCCCGAGTACTTGCGCAATCAGGCCACCGAATCGGGGGCCGTGATCGACTATCGCGACTGGCATATTCCGCTCGGCCGTCGCTTCCGTTCGCTGAAGCTCTGGTTCGTGATCCGCCATTACGGCGTGGAGGGCCTGCGCCACCACGTGCGTCGCCACGTGGAACTGGCCCAACAGTTCGCAACCTGGGTGCGCGACGACGGCCACTTTGAGCCGGCGGCGCCGGCTCCGCTGAATCTCGTATGTTTCCGCCATCGCGGAGGCGATGCAATCAACCAGACGCTATTGGAACGCTTGAACCAAAGCGGCGATCTCTACTTGACGCACACCAGGCTCGATGGCCGTTTCACCTTGCGCTTGAGCGTGGGCCAGACGCACACTGAATTGCGCCATGTGGAACGCGCCTGGAAGCGCATCCGGGAAGAGGCCGCGAGTCTGGAACGGTCGCACGCCTCCCACGTTTAACCGGGGCGCTGTGAACACTTAATGGCTCAAGTCGCACAGCAACTCGAGCAGGCAAGGGCAGCCGACCGGTCGCCGATTTCTTCGCGGCCCCTCATAGGAGTGGCGCTGGCAAGCTTCGCCGCCCTCCTGCTCGAGCTCAGTCTCACGCGCCTGTTTTCTGTAATCCTCTTCTACCACTTTGCGTTTCTGGCGATCTCCGTCGCGCTCTTGGGGCTGGGAGCGGGCGGCGTGTTCGCATACTTACGGCGCCGTTGGCTGGCTCGCTACCCTATGCGGTCCCTCGCCGCCGCCTGCTGCACCATCAATGCTGTTGCCACGTTCCTTGTGCTTGAGATTGTTCTTCACATCCCTGTGTCTCTCGGGCTGAGCAGCGCCAACTTCCTCAAGCTAACAGTCATTTATCTTTCCTCGGCGCTACCCTTCTTCTTTACAGGCTTGCTGCTGGCGACGGTCTTTGCCCGCAACTCGCAGCAAGTTCCCATGCTCTACGGCGCTGACCTGGCGGGCGGGGCGCTTGCTTGTCTGGCTGTGGTTCCGCTGCTTGACTTGGTGGGCGGACCGGGCGCGGTGATCTTCGCCGCAGTGGCCATGGCGCTCGCCGGCGCCGCCTGGGCGTTAGGGAGCAGAGGCCGCAAAGTTGCCCTCACCTTGGCAGCGGCTCTTCTCGCGCTGATCACCGCCAATCGCTTCTGGAGCCTCGTGGACGTTGTGTATGCGAAAGGCGTTCGCGTGGGCAGCGTGGCCCAGGTTGAATTCGTCGGCTGGAACGCTATTTCGCGTATCGAAGTTGATCGCAAGCCCGACCAGTCCAAGTGGATCGTGATCGATGCGGACGCCAACAGCGCGATCGTCAACGTGAATCCGCTGGCGTGGAACGGGGTGTGGCAGAGGGATCTGATGTCGGTGCCGCCCGGGGCTGCCAATGTGCTGCGTCCGCACGGCGACTACGCCATTATCGGACCGGGAGGCGGCGTGGATGTGCTGCGCGCCGTCGCCAACGGGAGCCCCAGCGTTACCGGCATCGAGATCAATCCTCTCATTGCGAACACCATCATGCGCGGACAATACGCGGACTATAGCTACAACCTCTATGCCTTGCCGCAGGTACGCATGGTGGTGAGCGACGGCCGCTCCTTCATTCGTGGCAGCAAAGCTCAATTCGACGTCATTCAGATGACGCTGGTGGACACCTGGGCGTCTACGGCAGCGGGGGCCTTCGCGCTGAGTGAGAGTTACCTCTATACAACCGAGGCCTTCGAGCAATATTTTCAGCATCTCAAGCCGGACGGATTGGTGGCTGTGACTCGCTGGGAATTCAAACAGCCGCGCGAGGCCTTGCGAGTGGCATCCGTCGCGCTTGAAGCGCTGCGGCGGCTGGGCGCGACGAACCCGGCGCGCAACTTCATGGTGATCTCAGACGGCTCCCTGAATGAAGACGGGCGGCCGGTGGCGGTTCTCGCCAAAAAGAGCCCCTTTACAGCGGCCGAAGAATTGCGCGTCCAGGCGTACCTTCAAGCCAATCCAAACCTCCGTGCTTTGTACCTGCCGTCTGCACCGGGAAACAACCCGTTCTCGCAGTTGATCACGTCCGGTGATCCCGGCGCTTTTGTCCGAAGTTACCCTTACAACATCTCACCGGTGGGCGATGACGCACCTTTCTTTTTCTTCACGCTCAAGATGCCGCAAGTGCTAGCGGCCGCGGGCGAGACGCATCGGGGAATTGATTGGAAGGTAAGCCTCGGCGTGGTGGTGCTGGGAATCGTGCTTCTGATTTCGATCCTGGCGGTGCTGGCTTTGCTCATTCTGCCTCTAGCCCTGGGCGGACCGGACAGACCGAAGGCCACTTTGGGCCTGGTGTACTTTGTCGCTCTCGGGCTAGGTTACATTCTCGTGGAGATCACCTTCGTGCAGCGCCTGGTGCTATACCTGGGGCATCCGACTTACGCCATCACGGTAGTCATCTTCCTGATGCTGCTGTCGAGCGGCGTGGGCAGCCTGGTTTCGCGTCGTTTGGCGCTTCGGCCTCAAAGCCTTCACTTGCCGCTGGCGGTCATCGTCGGAGCCTTGCTGGCTTACACTCTCGTTTTGCCGTCTCTCCTCACCTCTGGCGTGGGCTTGTCCTTCGGACTTAAGCTACTGGTGAGCGGTGCACTCCTGGCGCCTCTGGGATTCGTGATGGGAATGCCGTTTCCCACTGGACTGCGAGCCGTGGCCGCGGCGCCGGAGGATGACGACATCTCCGGATTGACGCAGGACACCGCAAGCGCTACCGACGCGAAGGGCGGTTTGGTAGAGTGGGCCTGGGCGCTGAATGCTGGCTCCAGCGTTCTGGGTTCGGTGTTGGCGATTGTGATCGCCATCAACTTCGGTTTGAAGATCACCCTGGCTTGCGGCGCAACCGCTTACCTTGCGGCCTGGGCCCTGAGTCATCGGGTGATCCGACCATCGGGTCATCGGGTGATTGAGTGATTTGTGATCCTTCAATCACCCGATGGCTCGATGGCCCGATTAGCCGATCACAGTGAGGAATTATCTATGAAAAGCTCTCTTCCCCGGCGTGAGTTTCTTGTTCGCAGTGGTCAGGCGGGGCTGGCTTGGATGGCAGCGTCGCTCCCTGCGTCTGCCGCTGCTGCGTCGCTGCCCAATCCCGTGGGTTACGCCACCATCTCCTGGCCGCGCAATCAGTTCGAACAAGCGCTTGACACCATCTCCTCCCTGCATTATCAGGGCGCGCAGTTGCTGGGCTGGGTTGCGGATGAATACGCGGGCTCAAAGCAAGCCGAGTTGCACGAAAAGCTGCAGTCACTCCACATCACTCCCGTGGCGCTCTCCTGCTGGGGAGTCACGTTGGACCCCGCGATTCTTGGCCCGGTGAGCAACAAGTTCGCGGCGTACGCGCAATTCTTCCACGGGCTCAACGGGCATTATTTGCAGGTCACTGACGGCGGCCATCCTCACCAGACTTATTCGCCGGACCAGATCAAGGCCCTCGGCGCCCGCATGAACGAGCTTGGCAAAATCGCGGGCGACTCCGGCCTGCAAGTGGGCTATCACCCCCATTTCGGGACTCTCGGCGAGACGCGGCAGGGACTGGGAAAAGTGCTGGAGGCCACGGACCCGAGTTACGTCAAACTGATCGCGGACGTCGCCCATCTCAGCCTGGGCGGTGCGGACCCGGCTGAAGTGATCCGCACGTATCGCGACCGCCTGCTGTTCCTTCATTTCAAGGACGTGCGCAAAGATATCGCGAAGCTGGCGGCACAAAACCGTGACCAAGTACGCACCGCCAAATACCACTTTTGCGAGATCGGCACCGGCGCGGTGGATTTTGCCGCCATTCTCGCGGCGATGCGCGAGACTCGATTCTCCGGCTGGGTGATCGTGGAGTTGGACGCATACGAACCGCCGCCCGGCGGGCCGGCCGAGGCTGCTCGGACCAATGCAATGGCGCTCGAAAAGATGGGGTTTAAGATCCGGTCAGCTTGATCGAGTGATTGCGCTCTCTGGCCCGCCAGCGCTACGACTTGGGTGGAATGTTGCCGCCGTGCGGCTCATGCGAGACAATCGAGTAAAGGAACAGGACGATGCCGGCGAGCACAAGCGGACAGGTAATCATCGCGAAGGCCACGAAAGACAAAGGGTGGACCTTAATCAGCGAAAGCAACAGCGCCAGCAGACCGAGACAAATGAGCAGACCGGCGAGCCGCAATCGCTTCTCGACCACGGGAGCGCCCGCTGAGGAAGCGTCATTCGGCATCCTGCTCCCCTCCCTTCCAGAAGGTGGCGTCTTTCAGCGTGTCAACATCGTGCACGGTATCGTGGCACTTAGCGGCCATGCAGGACATCTGGTTTGACATAATCTTACTCATCATGTCCGGAGTCTTGGTGTGCCTCGGCTCCTCTTCAAAGGCCCTCGCTCCAGCGTGGCAGTAGAGACACTCGCGGTTATTGAACGGCGTGTAAAGTTTGATGTCAGCGGGCGCCGGCACTTTTCCGAGATATTCCACATACATATGCCGTAAGCCGCGAAGCTTAGCGTCCACCGTGCCAAACATGGTGTAGTCGGTGTGGCAGGTGTAGCAGGCGTGGTCTCGCGGCACCAGGCGGTTCTGAAAATGCCGGGCGGGGATGTAGCTGGGATCGTCCACATAGAGGCTGCGGCCGAAGTCGTGCATCACGTGACAGGAAAGGCAGAACTGGGTGCTCTCGGCCCGCTGCATGTGCTCCGAATAACCCAACCCGACGGCCAGAACCGGCAGAATGAAGAGGGTGAAAAAGGCCAGAATCTTTCCGCCGCGCGCCCGGGTGAGCTCGGCGCGGAAGGCTACCAGGGCCGCAAGCGCCAAGGCCATGCCGATGAAGAGAACTTCGAAGAGGGTCGATGTGGCCATCAAAACCTGAGCGTATCGTGAACCCCGGACTTACTTGGAGCTGGCAGCGAGGCTACGATAGTAATCGACGAGCGCTTTGATCTGATCGGCAGAGTAAACCTTCTTGTAACCGTCCATGTCGTCGCCCTTGCCATCGTTCACGATCTTGATCATATCGGCCTCCGAGTGGGCGATATTTTCGTGGACGGGCTTGACCTTCGCCTTCTTGCCTTTGGCGGTATTTCCTGATCCATCTTTGGCGTGGCAAACGGCGCACTTCTTGTTGTAAAGATCGGCGGCCTCCTGGGCGTTAAGCTTCCCGGGAAGGGCGAGGCACGCCAGCGCCGCGACAGGCAGCGCGATTCCCAGAACACGTCGGATCAGCCGTTGGGGGAAAAGGTTCATTCGCATTCCTCCTAGAGTGCAGTGAATCTTAGCTATGGTAGCCGATCCAGCATAGCGCGCAAGTTAAAAATCGCGGGTCCAGCGGATGGTCAGCAGATCTGCCTGGAAGTTGTTGGCGGTCACGATTTGCTCGATGTAATAAGTGCGCTGTAGATCCAACGAAATCCGGCCGGCCTTGGGAATGTCATAGAAGACGGTCCCGGTTGCCAGCGGCCAGTAGAGGGGCCGATAGGCCGGCGGTTCACCGCTGACATAGCCCAGACCGGTGGAGCGCACATAGTTGCCGCTGAAGCGCAATCCGAAGTGCCGCGTGGGCTTCACATCGAGGCCGCCCTGCCACACCCGGTTGATCTCTTGGTCCTGCAGGAAGTCGTTTAGAGGTGGGGTGCCACGAATGTAGACAATGTCTCCCTGGGCGTAGAAGCTCTCGTAGCTGAATGCGCCAAAGAGCGAGAAACGGTCGTTGAGGGCGTACGACAGGGTGGAGGCGTTAGCGTGAAAGTTGCTCCGATAGTTGGTGTCAATCAGTTTGCTGTTCGTGAGGTTGAGTTCGTTGTCAAAGGACAATTTGGGAGTGATGTGCCACTGGGCCACCACCCGCCCGCCTACCTGGGTATGGGGGGTGATCGCGGTATAGGAAGCACCGTTACAGAAGCTGTGCAGGTCCCCTCGAATGCTGAACTTCTTGGAGGGCTCGTAACCCACGCTGATTTCGGGCCAGGCCGTTTTGGTGCGCAGCGTGAGAGCGGGGTCAGTCACGCCAAACTCTGATGTCAGCACGTCGGCCTTCATCAGATGAATGCCGGGCCGGATCACCAGGGTGCCGATCGGGGTGAGGTCCATGGTGAAGTCAAAATCGCTGACGCCGTTCTTCCAGACGATGTCGTCCATGTTGGTGGCCGGCGTGGTGCCGTTGAAAAGACTGCTGAAGTTGCCGATACCCTCGCTCGACATCCGCGAATAGCGATAGTCTGCGTTGAAACTCCACCAATCTTTGAAGTTGTAAGTGAATCCCATGCCACCGATATGGTCGGGTTCCTTCACCGTGCCTCGCACGCTCTGGCTCACCGCGTAGGGGGTCAGAACACCGTCGGCGTCAGGAGCGATCCCATTGAAGGACTGATCGAAGCTTAGGGGCCCCGTGTACCTGTAATACAGGTAGTTGCCCCGCAACTCAAGCTTGGAAGTAGGCTTTCCGACGACTGACAATTCGCTGATGGGCGTGGTCAGGCGCCTGTACTGGGACCAGGTGAAGCTGGTCAGAGGTTCAGTGGCCGAGCTCGCGGCCGGGTTAATGCTGACCAAGGGTGAAGTCTGATTCGTGGCGTTCGTGATCGCATTGAACGTCTGGTAGCCCAGCGAGTAGTGAAAGGTCCAGGAGTGAAAGGTATAGTCCATTCCACCGGTGAAGCGGTTGGTCTCATCGTTGATGGGAGCGTAGAGGGGGTACGGATTCGCCCGCGCGTAGCCGCCCCAGTAACCCGGCGAGTCCAGGAAGTCGGGCGACGCGGTGGTAAACGTGGACCCGCTGTCGGACGTGCGGTAGTAATTGAAATGGAACCGCAGATGATTGGTGGCGTGCAAGGTGAAGTCGACGGAGCCGAACTTGCGCACTGTGGCCCAGTCATGGTTGTTGGTGAGGCCCGTTGAGAGCTTGGCCACAGGCGCGATCGGCAGGATTACGTCGTCATTCTGGTTCCAATAGTAGTAAGCCTGTCTCCAGTTCACCCGCAGGTCATAAAGGTTGTTCTTGATGACGCTGAATTGCACCGTCGGGAAGGGGTCGCCGCCCAGATTGCTCATGCTCATGGAATAGCTGTCGGCAAAGGGGTTGGTGCCCTCTTTAGCTTCGCCGAAGGCGTTGAAATCCATCAGGCGCACGCCCGGCTGCAAGTCAAAAAGCTCCAGGTACATGGGCTCATAACCTTTAACGTCGGTAAATCGGCCCCCGACGCTCACTGACCCCTGGGTGGTGAAGCCTCCGAAGCCAACCGGCGCCTCCTGGCTGTCTTGCGCACCCAAGATCGCGGGCAGCGCCAGAAGGCCGGCGGCGAACATCAGAAAGCGGCATTTCGTTCTCATAACGCCTCCGTTCCTGGGCCCTCATCTCAGGAGGGTAGGGTCAAGGTTCGAGCCGTGAACCGCCACGTGGCAGCGGACGCACTCGCCGCTGGTCTGAAAGCTAAAACGGCTGTGCGGCACGCCCGCCTGATCATGGAATCCCGTGTGGCACTGCAGGCAAAGCTGGCGCCCTTCGCGCCGCACCAGAAGCTGGCGGTTGGTGCTGCCGTGCGGATTGTGGCACACCACGCAGCCTTCCACCTTGAGCGAGGGATGCTCGTAAACATAAGGTCCACGCTTCTCCACGTGGCAGTTCACACAGGTTTCGTAGAACGGCCGGGTAAGACTGACCCGGTTCAGCGTACCGTGCGGATTATGGCAGTCGGTACATTTCATCAGCCCCTCCGGCACACGATGATGAACCGGCAGGGCAAACTCCGCCTGTACGGTGCCGTGGCAGCCAAAACAAAGCCCCGGCTCCGACTGCTTCAGCAGGCTGCTGTGCAACCATCGCGTCTCGTCAGGAAGCTGCGGAACCTGGAAGAAATAACCCTGTGGGGACTGGAGGTCGCCTTTGCTCAGGTCCTTCACCGCTTCCACCAAATGAGTGGCGTGGCATTGGTCGCACGACATCCCGTGCGCCACGTGTGTTGAGTGCTCGAAGAAATCCTGCTGCTTGCTGCTGATGTGGCAGAGCAGGCAGTGGGCCGCGTTCTCTTTAGAGTTGGAGCGGAAGCGGAAGATGGGAAACTGCGCCAACGCAACCTTGATTTTGGCGTTGACGGCGAACGAGAAGATCGGATGCTCCACCAGGGCATTCTGCGTCTTGCCTTCGTCGCCTTCGGCTGCCTCAATCGCGTCCGAGTGGGCCTTTCCCGGCCCGTGGCACACTTCGCAGCCCGAGATGTAGTCTTTACCGGGAACCTTAACCGCGGCGTGAACTGTCTTCTCAAACTCTCTGTATTCAGGCTTGTGACAAGAACGGCATTCTTCAATGCCGGCGTAGTCCTTAGGGTCTCCCGTTATGAAGGTTGCCGCCACCGACGGTCCCTGAGTGGACTCGGGTAACTTCTGCCCAAGCAAGAGGCGGCAGGGTGCAAGCATCAAGATTAGAGCGGGGAGAATTACTTGAAAGGTAAGGCTTGGTCTGGCTCGCATAAGACGATTGCTCTCCTCTCAGCCTTCGCCTGCCACGGGTGGACGAGCGACGTTTCGTCCCCCCGAAAACCTTCATTCTATTCAGACCCTCGATTTGACAGCCCCGACGTTCAGGAAGCAAGTGTAAGAATTTACAGGTTACTAAACAATATACATCCCGGCAACCGGTTCACAACCATCCCACCGTTTCCCGCAACCACCCATCCGGCAGCCACCGATTCAGCGTTTGCCATAAAGCGCTACTCTCCCAACATGGCACGTAAGACGCTGTGACGGCCGTCACACATCATGGTGGGGGTCCGGCTTGGGGGTGCCTCTGGACCAGCAGGCACCGCGCCACCCGTCGCAGGGGGCGATTTTAGCTCAGACAGACATCAACTACAGTATTCAAGTGCGCGGGCCAAGTAAACATTCCGCAAAACTGCGTGTCACCAATCTATCTCGATCCCGTGACTGCTATGCCCAGCGCCCGGGAGCGGCAGGTTCTAAAGTGTCGAGAAATCAGTTAAATCACTGAGCATCAATAAGATGCTGGGTTAATGAAATAAAATACTTAGAATCAAATAGATGCTGGGTTCGTTCGAAATTCGTGTTGATAATAAAGGAGTCTTAGGCTTCGATCGCAAAACTCTTTTTTCGTCGAGCCCTGACGGCCCTACGCCAGCAAATCGCGTCCTTAATGTCCTGTTCGGACAAGAAACATTGCAGCCGTTCATCGATGCTGGGCAGTGAACGTTGCTCCCGGGTGATCAACTCGGGAGCCGTCTGCAGCACCTTGCCCACCCGTGCATTCATCAGAACCCACCAGAACAATTCCTTAGCCCTTGATCGCCCGCCCCCGCGCAGCGCGTTCAAACTCGACCGGCGCTTGCCGGCCTCTGTGCGCGGCCCCGTCGATTTTGAGGGCGCTGCGCCGATTGGCCTCCAAGCGCGCCACTGTCACCGTACGTTTGAGACGAATGGACATGCCGCCAACCCCAAAGACGCGACGTCGATATGTATATAGCGCATGATTACCGGATTGTCAATAAAAACCACGGGTCCCGACGGACCCCGATGGACCCCGATGGACCCCGATGGACCCCGCTTCCGCGGGGTTGACATGGTTGGACTTAAAGATCCTGCCTCCACGCAGTCATTCCCGCGAAGGCGGGAATCCACGAGTTCCCGCCCAAACTCTGACGCCTCATCTTTCCGACGTCCGAAATCCCATTTTCCGCGAGGCTGCTGGACACTAATGGATTCCTTTCAACACAATCTGGCCGGTTTCGAGCAGGGATTTCAGGTTGGAGAGAATTTGCGGCCAGCCATTCGACACGGCTTTAATGAACTTTGACTCCGGGCGGTCCATGGTGTGCGTGATCGTGAGCTTGACAGCCTCGGAGACGGGCTCGAGTTCGATCACGCAGCGCGCATAGCCCTCAGCCTTCAGTTCCGGCCGGAACTCATTGCGCCAACTGAGCACAAGGCGTTTAGGCGGCTCGAATTCGACGACTTCTCCGCCGTCGGCAACCCGTCCATCGGCGAAGATCATTTGCCACTGCGCTCCAACCTTCCATTCGCTCTTGAGGTGCATGCCAAACCAGTATTCCTTCATGAAATCGGCGCTGGTCAGCGCAGACCATAACCGTTCTGCTGTGGTGCGGATGAAGGTGACGTAAACAAAGGCGCTTTCGTCCGTTTTACTCATCATTAATTCCCTCCAAAGTTTTCTTTAGTTTTGAGAGCGCCCTCAGGCGCGGGTATTCGAACTTCCTGATCCAGCGTTCAGCGATGTCATGAATCGGGACGGGATTGATGAAATGAAGGCGTGTCCTCCCCTGGCGCTTCCAAGACACCAAATTAGCCTTCTTGAGGATTGCCAGGTGTTTTGCCACAGCTTGCCGGGTCATGTCCAGCCCCCGGCAAAGATCTCCCAGGGTTTGTCCATTTTTCCGCTGCAGCCGGTCGAGGAGCTGCCGGCGGCTCGCATCGGCTAAAGCCTTGAAAACCGCGTCATTTTCCATCGCCAAAATAGGGAACCATTCAGTTCCCTATTCACTATAGGGAACCATTTGGTTCCATGTCAAGCAGTTTTTTTTTAGTTCGGATTGCGCCGATCCGGCTGTGCTCGTCGCAGTGCACGAGGAATTGACGGATCGGAGAACGCCCGGAGTTGTGCGCTACCGCGTGATGTCAACTCCTGAGTGGCTTGAGGTGCGGACGGTGCAAGAGACCGAGACAACCGTGTTTCCGGTTACCTTGCATCGTGGCGAACGCGAGCGATTCTGCTGGCCGATTAAGTTGACCGGACGAGGATTTCAAGGCGGCTCCCCTTCTTGTGCGCCTGACACCCGGCGCAGCCGGTGCCGTAACGCCGTGCATCAACGCTTCTTTTTTGCCGCCGGCGGCGCCAAGGCGACGGCGGCCTCGGTGGTGAGCAGCAGGAAGGTAAAAGTCTCCTGCAAGTAGAGGCGGACCGTGCTATCGGTGTGGCTCAAGTAGCCGATGGAAGTGTCCTGGCCAATGTGCAGTTCGAAGTCGCCGCCACGGGTGGTCAGAACCACCGCGCCCGGGATGCCGGGCGCCCAGATGATCTTATCCTCCGATCTTTCGCCCACCAGGCGCTTGACGTGTTCCAGAACCGGATAGCCGTAATCGCTGGTTTCAGCCAAGGCGGTATACGCGTCGGCGCCCAGCAGCACCGTGTAAGGCCCGTTTACGCCGGCCGTCCGCAACTGGCTCAGCGCCTCCGCAATAGCTTGCGGGTACTGACTTACATCGCCGGGCAGGGTTTTCTTCGGGTTGCTGGTTCCCTCGCAGATGCCGACGATCCCGGCCGCGCTATAGCCCACAAATATGGCGCCGTCCTCCGCAAAAGCCAGGCGGCGCGCCGCGATCTTCGCCGGCTCCCAGTCAGAATCATTGGCGCCGCGTTCCACGTCGTCGATCATCTGCCGCTCCAGTTCGTAGGGAACGCGGAGCTCAACCAGCGGTTTCACTTCCCGCTGACGACCGTGGACGCCATCCCCCGGCGTAGCAATTTCCCGCAGGTGGCCGGTGCCTACGGCCGAGAGGCCCGTACCGGCCGGCCCTCGTACATCCACCGCCCGCCGGCCCGCAAGATGGCGCTTGAACGTCCGCGTTACTTCCTCTTCGATCTGGGCCCAGGCGGCATCAGAAATCGGGGCAAGCTCGCGATGCAGATTATTCATGTTCGACGTCTCCTTTCAGGGAACCGATACCCAATGAGCCGTCACGCTCGCGCCGACCATTACTCTCTTGTGGGATGCTCGGCGCGGGTTGCGCGGCCTGCGAAGCGGCCGGAGGCGCGTCAGATGCCTCTTCCGCAACGTCCTCCAGGAATGTGGCAGTGGGCACGAAGAAAAGACTCCCGGTAACGGCGCGGCTGAAATCGAGCAGACGGTCATAGTTGCCGGGCGGCCGCCCGATAAACATGTTCTCAAGCATCTGCTCAATGGTGCGAGGTGAACGGCTGTAGCCAATAAAATAGGTCCCAAATTCCCCCGAGCCGGCGCTCCCGAAAGGCATGTTATCGCGCAGGATTTGGATCTGTCTGCCGTTTTCCTCGATCACCGTAAGGGCGTTGTGCGCTGAAGTGGGCTTAACCGAATCGTCGAGTTCGATATCGGAGAGTTTGGTTCGCCCGATAATTCGCTCCTGCGCCTCCGTGGACAGAGCATTCCAGCCGACCATATCGTGCAGGTACTTCTGCACGATCACGTAGCTTCCGCCGGCGAAGGCGGCATCCTCGTCGCCAATGAGCGCCGCTTCCGCAACTTCATCGCCCCTGGGATTCTCCGTGCCGTCCACAAACCCCAGGAGATCGCGCGCGTCGAAGTACCGGAATCCGTGCACCTCGTCGACGGGCGAAACCACCTCACCGATTCGCGCCATGATTTGCGTGGCCATCTCAAAACACAGATCCATGCGCTTCGCGCGGATGTGGAACAGCAGGTCTCCCGGGGTTGAGACGGCATGACGCGCCCCGGCGCGAATCTCGCGAAAAGGGTGCAGCTCCGCGGGGCGCGGCGCGCCAAAGAGCTGGTCCCAGGCGTCGGAACCAATCCCCATGACGCAGGAAAGTCCGGCCTCAATGTCGCGAAATTCGACCGCGCGAAAGATAGCCGCGAGGTCCGCGCAGAAAGACCGAATGACGGTTCGAGTGCCGGTTCGACTGCCGGGGTCTGGCTTCAGCGTCGCCACCAGAAAGATCGCAGCGCGAGTAAGCGGTGCAACCACCGCTTGCGCCACGCCGCGCGTGGCACTCTCGAGCTGTGGGCCGCCGGTTGGGTTAACCGCCATCAGAACTCATCGTGCGAGGCTGGCCGGACCCGTTTCAGCGGGATGTTCGGACAGCCTTTCATGCGTATAAAATCGGAGCGAGCTTACCACTGCCTCTCGACAGATGTCCACCGCCACAGCGCCTCGTAATGGTGTCATTTGAACGCCCCGGACGCAGATATTCAGACAGCAGGACGCAGCACGGAAAGGCCCGCTACGCCGAAGTGGGTACGGCGCACTGCAGCCACTGCTCCATCTGCTGGTGGCCCACCACGCCGGCCTGCTGCATCACCAGGCGGCCACCCGAGAAGACTGCGAAATTAGGAATGCCACGAACGTTGTAGCGTGCCGCAAGCTCAGGGTACCGGTCCGTATCCACCTTCAGTACGATGGCCTTCCCGGCCATATCGGCGGCCGTTCGAGCCACTTCCGGTGCAGCCATCCGGCACGGTCCACACCATTCCGCCCAGAAGTCCACAAGCACCGGCACTGGGGCGTTCTGCACAACTTCGTCGAAGAGCGCATCGTCAACGGCAAGCGGCTCTGCGAGAAGTGTCAACGGCGACTTGCAATCTCCACAGCGCGCGCCCCCCGCGAGGGCTACTATCGGAACGCGGTTCTTTCTGCCGCAGTGCGCGCAGGCGCGAATAATAGGCATGATCGTCCTCCGGTCAACACTTAATGGATGCAGAACACGAGCAACCGTAGCGGACGAATTCAATTGCGGTGTCAGCCTGCGTTTCTCACCAGGATCCGAAAATTGCGGGGCTTCACAGCCCCGCCGTTACAACGTCGGTTTGATATTTGACGTGTTCCGCTCTCGGCACAGCTTGCCGTCAGCGAGCTGTGCCGAGAGCGGAACACAAAGACCGCGATTTCGCAGGATTCGGCGGGGCTGAAAAGCCCCGCCCTTTTCGAATCCTGCTGAGAAACGCAGGTTAGATGCCAGGGTGTCTAAGCCGCGCTTTGTGGGATATAATCAGCGCGAACTCCCATGGCCAAAACGCGCGAAACCAAGGCGCCTTCGAGCGACACCGACCGCGCGCATAGGCGGAGGGTCCCGCACCCGGCGCAAACGGCCGACGCGGTACTGGTTGCCGGCCCTTCTCCTGGCCCATCAGCCTCTCGCTTGAAAGAAGACCGGCCCGTTGCCGAAGCGTCAGCCGTGCGCCAGCTCGAGCGCGCCGACGTGTGGAGTCAGGTGCAGAAGCTTGCGCTGCAGCAGCTTGACCGGCTGGTGACTTTGGAGCCCAAGGTGTTGCGCGACGAATCACCCAAGCCTGTTCACGATCTCCGCGTGGCCAGCCGCCGGGTGCAATCTCTTATGGACTTTCTTTATGCGCCACCGAGGCCGCAGGAGATTCAGAAGCTCCGCCGCCGGCTGCAGCGCGCCCGGCGAGCTTTGGGCGATCTGCGGAATCAGGACGTGATGGCTTGGCGGACCGGCCGCATCCTGGCTCGCAAGCGCGCGACGCACCGCGAAGCCTGGGAGGCCGTCCATGCGTACATCCTGAAACTTAGGCCCAAGACCGCAGCGCGCGCCCATCGCAGGCTCACCCGGCTTAACCTGGCGGAGGTCTATCTCCGTCTGCGCGCTGAGCTGGCTGACGAGGCGAAGTCCGCGGCTGCATCACGCGTGATTACCTTCCCGGAGCAAGGGACAACGGAAGCGCCGCCCGTCACGCCAGCGGAGGCCGGACCGCAAGCAGAGAAGGTTGAAATGACGCCTGCCGCGCGCTTCGCCGAGCGCCTCGGCGACCTTTGGCAGGATTTCGAAGGCCGCTCCGCCGACTCGGCGCGCCACCCGAGCGCCCTGCACGCCCTTCGCATCGCGGCCAAACGGCTACGATATACCATCGAAGTAGCGGCTGACCTTGAGATTCCAGGAAGCGTCGAAGTTCTGGATTGGCTCCGCCAACTCCAAGGCAAGCTGGGCGATTGGCATGACGCTGACGTGCTGGGCCAGACGATGATCGAAATGGTGGCGCGGCGGCCGTTCCTGGAGCAGCACCTCACGCTGGCCATCGATATTCAAAAACTGGTGTTGAGCTTGCGAAGCTCGAAAACCCGCTCCTGCACAGCGTACCTTCGCGCCGCCTTCAAGTCCCCCGGCTACCGGGGGACGGCCGATTGGATCACCCAATGGGCCGCTTTGGGGCGGCACGTGGGTTGAGCCTGCGCCGCGACGGCGCGCTCGGCGCTCACTCCGCACCTCTCCGCTGACGAATCGCACCAACGCTATTGTCCGACGTACTGCGACCACTGCTCGCGAAGGTAGTTGTCCGTCATGCCGGCGATATAGTCACAAATTACTCGATGAGCCGGCTCTTCTTGTGTCTTGGCGAAATAGGCGGGTGGAAGCCGCCGGGGCTCGTTCATAAAGTAGTCGAAAAGCCCGTCGATAAGCCGGGCGATGCCCTTGCGCTCGCGGTCTACGTTCGGATGCTCGTAAAGACTTCGTTGGAGAAATTCCTTCAGGGACCGGTTCTCGCCAGCCTTGGCCTCACTGAAACCCACCAGGCGTGAGGCCGAGGCCCGAACGTCCGCCACACTTCGCGCGCCCTGCAGTTCGACTCTGGCGCGGGTGGAATCGATGAGGTCTGTGGCCAAGGCATCGAGCAAACCCTTCAGCGCCTCGTTGAAGCGCAGTTTCTCGGCGGCCTCCGGGTAACGGCGCTCAACCGGGCGATAGAAAACCTCAAACAGCGGTACGCCTTCGCGAATTATTTCCAGGGTAAGCAGCTTCGATTCGTAACCGTCGTCGAGGTCGGCAGAGTTGTAAGCGATCTCGTCAGCCAGGTCGATGAGCTGCGCTTCGAGCGGCGGGCGCTCGGTGAGGCGATACTCGATGAGCTCGGGATGGAGCTTGGCATCGTAGTCGCGCGAGTGCTTGATGATCCCCTCGCGCACCTCGAAGGTGAGGTTAAGCCCGGGAAAGGCGGCGTATTTTTGCTCGAAACGCTCCACGATGCCAAGCGCGTGGAGGTTGTGATCGAAGCGCTCGCCGTAGCGCTGCATGAGACGGTCAAGCGCGGCTTCGCCCGTATGTCCGAACGGCGGATGGCCCACGTCATGGACCAGGGCCAGCGCCTCCACCAGGTCGCTGTTCAATCCCAGCGCGCCGGCGATGGTGCGGCTGATCTGCGTCACCTCCAGGGTGTGCGTCAGCCGCGTGCGGAAGTGGTCGGAATAGCGGCGGGAGAAGACCTGCGTCTTGTCTTCCAGCCGGCGGAAGGCGCGCGCGTGAATGATGCGGTCACGGTCGCGCAGGTATTCATTGCGGTAAGGATGCGAGGGCTCAGGATAACGGCGACCCTCGGTCTCTTCCACCCGCATGGCATACGAGGCGAGACCGCCACTGGCTTCAACCCGGTGGGCGAGAGTTACAGGGGTGTCGGACGCGCGCCTACGAGGCATAAGCCATCTTACAACCCCGATTGGCAGGCGCGAGAATCGGTGGGTTCTCTTTTGAACACCAAGACGCTAAGTAATCGCGAGCCAAGCCGTTGCGGCGCCCGCTCACAAATCATCCATCACATCGATTGCTTCCCGACCCTGTTTCGTCAGCGCCTCATTCAGCGCTTTCATATCCTGCCTCTTGATCGTGTTCCAGCGATCGCGCGCCGTGGCCAGCATTTGCTGCGCCTGGTGAGCGGCGGTCACGCAGGCTTCGGTGGGTGCGGCGTCAGCACTGCCGGAGGCAGAGAGGGCCTGCGTCAACAGAGCTAGAACACGCGACACGTTCGCGCTCTCGACTCCCGCGGGTCCGGCACCGGTTGGGGCCGCAGCTCGGCCGCCCATTTCGCCACCAGCCTCGCCCGGATTCTCCCCGAAGAAGGGAGAAAGCTTGGCTTCAAGCGCCTTCACTCGGCGGGCTAATTCTTCTTCGCCAGGCTTCGCGCCAAGAGACTTGTCGAGGCCTTCGAGTTTGTTTCGCAGGTCGCGAATTGCGGTGTTCAGGTTCCGGGCGTTGCTCATGGCGCCCATCACCTGCTGCTGAAAAGTAAACTGGCGCTCGAGATCGGCCAACGGAGTTTTCACTCGCGGATCCAGCTCCACCTTGAGCGGCTGGGTGTAGTGCTGCCCATTCACCGTGAGCCGCACCTGATAATCACCCGGCAGCACCATCAGTCCCCGAGGCGTCAGGAACTCAGGACCTCCGCCGAGGCTGGCGACGGGCGCAAGGCCATAGCGCAGGTCCCACACGAAGCGATTCAAGCCCGCGTTCTTGGTCAGCACCAGCGGCTTGGGCAGCCAGTTGCTGGTCACCACCGGCGCCCGCTGCGGCGGCGGGGACTTGTCTGCGGTGGAATACTGCCGCACCGGTTTCCCTTTCGCGTCGAGAATCTCAAGCCTCACGTCGCCACCGGGCTCCGACTTCAACTGATAGTCGATGATGGCGCCCATCGGCGGGTTCTCGCCGGTCGGCTCGTCCGGCGGCAACGGCGTGCCCTCAAACGGCCGGGGACGAAGCCGGACCGCTGTCTCGGGCTTGAACAAGTATGCCTCGGCGTCCGCCGACTCGCGGGTCAACTGGCGCAGCGGCGTTATGTCATCCAGAATCCAGAAGGAGCGCCCGTGGGTAGCCGCTACCAAATCGTCACCGTGCACTGCCAGGTCATGAACTGGAGAGGTAGGGAGATTCAACTGCAGGCTCTGCCAGTGATCTCCGTCGTCGAACGATATAAAGACGCCCGTCTCGGAGCCGGCGTAGAGCAACCCACGGCGCTCGGGGTCCTCCCGCACCACGTGAACGTAGCCTGCGGCGGGAAGTCCGTCATCCACTTCCTGCCAGGTGGCGCCGCCGTCATGCGTGCGCAGGATGTGCGGCCGCTGGTCATCCAGCCGGTGCCGGTCAACGGCAGCGTAAGCGGTGCCGGCGTCATGATGCGAGGCCTCGATCAAGCTCACCCGGCTCCAGACACCGAGGCTCGGCGGCGTCACGTTTTTCCAGGTTTTGCCGCCGTCGCGCGTCAACTGAATGAGACCGTCGTCCGTACCCGCCCAGATTTCATCGGCATTGAGCGGTGAAGGCGCCACAGTGTACACCACTCCGCAACCCGTGACCTTTTCGAAATCGCTGGGCCCACCGCCAGGCGGGGGCTGGGGACCTTCAACGGGGCGCGTCAGCTCCGGACTGATTGCGCGCCAGCTCGTGCCGTCGTCCAAGCTCTTCCAGATCATCTGAGAGCTGAAGTAGAGCGCCTGCGGATCTTTGGGCGAAAAGACGATGGGCGAGGTCCAGTCGAAACGGAACCTCTCTCCCGGATGGCAAACGCCGCCACCGCCAAAATTGAAGCTCCGTCCCAGGCTCGGCGCAATATTCTGCTCCTGACTCGTGTTCTTCCACAGCTTGCCGATCCCGCCGTAAGTGTCGCCGCCGATCACGAGCTCCGGATGCAACGGGTCCGGAGCCATGTAGCCGGCTTCGCCGCCCGCGGTGGGTCTCCAGTCCCGAAAACTGATTGCGGGCGAGTTGCTGCGGCTGGCAATCTCGACGCTGCCTGAATCCTGTTGCGCTCCGTAGACGTGGTAGGGAAACTGGTTGTCCGTCACCACGTGATAGAACTGGGCCGTGGGCTGGTTGTACCACGAACTCCAGGTTTCTCCGCGGTCCACGCTCACCACCGTGCCCTGGTCGCTGGCCAGGATCATGCGCTTGGAGTTACTGGGATTCAGCCACAAAAGGTGGTAATCGTCCCCGCCGGGCGCGCCTTTGATGGGCACGAAGGTGGCGCCGCCATCCGTCGAGCGGTAGAGCGCCGTGTTGGCCACATAAACCGTGTCCTTATTCTGCGGGTCCACGAAAACGCCGCTGAAATACCAGGCGCGGCCGTCAATTCGCGCATCGGATGACACGTGCCGCCACGTCGAGGCGGCATCGTCGGAACGATAAAGGCCACGTTCCGGCACCTGCACCGTGTCGATCAATGCGTATACCCGCTGGGCCTGATCGCCGGAAGCAACCGAAATCCCGATTCGCCGCAAGCCATGTTCCGGCAGACCGTTGCCGTGAAGCTCGTTCCAGGTGACGCCGCCATCCGTCGACTTGTAGAGCCCGCTGCCGGGACCTTCGATGGGCCCGTAAACGCTCCAGGGTGGTCGGCGCGCTCCCCAGAGTGAAGCGAAGACCGTCCGTCCTGTCTCGGGGTCGAGGGCGACGTCCGCCGCGCCGGTGTTTTCATCTTTGTACAGCACCTTCGTCCAGCTGACGCCCCCGTCGGTGGACCGGAATACGCCGCGCTCAGTATTTGGGCCGAAGGGATGGCCGAGCGCCGCCACCAGCACCACGTTCGCGTCGTGCGGGTCCACCACAATGCGGCTGATGGCCCGGCTGTCTTCCAGGCCGATATGCCTCCAGGTTTGGCCGGCGTCGGTGGATCTGTAGACGCCGTCGCCGTACGAGGTATCGGAGCGGATGTCAGACTCACCGGTACCCACATAGATCACCTTCGGGTCCGACGGCGCCACGGCAATGGCGCCGATCGAGGAAACAGACTCGTGGTCAAACAGAGGCTGCCAGGTGCGGCCGCTGTTGGTGGTTTTCCAAACGCCGCCTGCCACGCCGCCGAAGTAATAAGTATCCGGCTCGCTCGGAACGCCTGCCGCCGCGATGGAGCGGCCTCCCCGAAACGGGCCAATGAGCCGCCAGCGCAATGCCGAGTAAAGGCCGGGGTCAAATTGGGGCTCAGCGGACGCGGCGCCGAAGCTAAAGACGTCTCGCAGACCGAATGGTAGGACGAGTAAGAAGAAGGCGCTGAGGATGACGAGCAATGTGGGTCGATTTCTATGCGATTTGGACATAGCAGCGAAGTATAGCATTCCGAACGGACGCCGGGGCGGCCCTTGTGGCCGCTCCATTCGCTGAGCAACCCCTGTGGATGTCGTTACTTGGGTGGCCACAAGGGCCGCCCCTACGTCATCTGGGATTCGGTGGAAGGTCGCAAAATTATCATTCGATGTCGAAAATTCCCAAAATTCTCACTAAAATCCATTTTCCTTTGTTTTCAACAACATGATGGGATCATCCTTCATTTTCGCCTTCTGGGCTCTCTTGTCCGGCTGGCCCCGGCCGGCCCTGCGCGCTCGTCCTTCGCCTTGAGATCCCTCAAAAGCCTGATGGTGCGTTCTCCGCCTCGGCACCCTGAAGCCGCGCCACCGCGATACCTTCTTGTTGGCAGTCGGCCCGTTCCATTTGCCAACATCAATCTCGCCAGGCGCATTACCAGGGTGGCGCGGAAGGCGTCCGGGGGCTGCCAGTAGCGGACCAGAGCCTCCTGCCGTTCAGCAAAGCCGCCAAGGTCTTCACCCAAAGCATCCATCGTCTCTTCAAAGAACTGGGCATAAAGGCCGTGCCTCAACCTCGCCGTTCGCGAGTGTTGCAGGCCCTTTGCCGTGACTGGTCCCTGGGATTGGCACCCGTTGGCCTGATTGGCGGCCCGCTGGGCGGCCGAAGCAAGCTTTTGAATCAATGACATACGCATCCTCCTGGCCGGTGGCTGAACGTCCAACAGAGAAATGCAAACCCCAGGAGCGACGCCGTCCGCCCCGGCGCAAAACCTTTGTTTACATAATGTGATACATTATATCATAGGTTAATATGACAGTCAAGCATAAAATGCGGATTGTCTGATATTGTGGGGTAGTCGATGTCTCCGTGCACGTAGGCTAGTGTCTTAGCTCACACTGATTAGCGCGAAGCGCTTTGGAGTGCGGCGGCTTGACGCTGCCTTCCTGTGGTTTCCCTTATCCTTCCCCAAGGCAGCGTCGAGCCGCCGCACTCCAAGGCGCTTCGCGCATTCTCATGGCGGTATACCCCTGGTGTTTCCGAGAAAGGTCGTAGGGTGGCTTGCCCTGCCCTTTTCTTGGTGCCGACAACGAGGGAGCGTACGGCAGGCCATATTCTCGCTCTCTGCATTTGTCAGGCCTGAAGGGCCGATCTAACCTGGCTCTGGGCAGCACCCTTCATAAGCGCTAACTTAACCTAACTTAGTCTAAGACGACCGTGAGGTTGGAGATGCGGCCGATCCCCGGACCGTAGCTTCCGGGCCCGACAATACGCCCAGAACCTCGGCACTCGCTTCCCAAAGCGGCGCGATTCGACGAAGGACATTTTGCGCCTCTCCGAGGAGTCTCGGATGTATAATGCTGGCCAGCCTTGTGATGAAATGCGGATCCAGGGTTACACATCGACCGGGACCGAGGAGGTTCGCCGGCAAATCCGGGCTTTCCGAAATCGAACCTTCCGAATCTCAAAGGAGGAGCCATGAAGCAGAGAATGATTTGGGTAGCGATGCTCGGCCTCGCGCTGGCGAGTACCTCGGCAGCGCAGACGAAGATTTCCGGCACGATGTCTTGCGCCAGCGCCAAGGCTGATCCGGCGTACTCCATCGACGTTGGGGATAGCGCCCGCCACACGCTTGGACTGCTGAAGGAAGCCTGCACGTGGACGAACCCTATGCAGATTGAGGGCGCGGCCACGAAGGATAGTTACAATGTGGTTACCATCGACGTCCACGGTACCAGGGACCATGCAAACGGGTACGGCGTCGGGAACATGGCCGACGGCGAGAAGACCTTTGTCCGCTTTTCCGGCACGGATACCTTGACGAAGGACGGCAAACCCAACACGTCTGTGGGCACGTGGAGCTTCACCGGAGGCACCGGGAAATATAAAGGCATTGCTGGCAAGGGTACTTACGAAGCCAAGGCCGATGCCAGCGGGAACATGGTGAGTGAGATCAAGGGCGAGTATACTCTTCCTGCCAAGAAGTAGTTCGCTGACTTCTTTAAGAAGTGTCAGCCGATGCGGCGTTTGCCAGCTGCGTCGGCTTCTTCTTTCCTCGTCACTTGGTCAGAAAACCTTCCACCTGCAACCAGTCAGAAAATCTCTCGATCCAATGATCCGTAGGAAGGTTCTGTTGATGCGTTCCGAAGCCGTGACCGCCCTTGGCGTACATGTGCAATTCAGCCGATTTGTGAGCGGCCGTCCACTTTTCGTAGAGAGCGATGCTTTGCGGCGCGAGCCCGAGCTCGTCGTCGGTCGCGGCAGTAATAAACATGGGCGGCGCATCCGTTGGCACGGGAGCGTCTTTCCCCAATCCGCCGTAGATCACGGCTACAAATGCGGGCCGGCCTTCGGGCGCGTATTGGACGGCAACTTGGGCTGCGATAAATCCACCC
The DNA here is from genome assembly GCA_035578005.1 of Terriglobia bacterium. Classification (GTDB taxonomy): domain Bacteria; phylum Acidobacteriota; class Terriglobia; order UBA7540; family UBA7540; genus Gp13-AA77. The sequence goes on along the minus strand of DATJYK010000085.1, from coordinate 45,816 downwards.
GCGGAGAATCCGATGATTCCGACGTGATCGGGAGAAATCCCGCATTCGGACGCGTGCTGCCGGACGTAAGCGACCGCCGCTAAGCCATCTGCGAAGGCCAGCGGTGTGACATTTTTTAACATCTCATCGTACTTCGGCCTGTCCGCGTACAGTGCGCTGAACTCCTGGGCAGCATCTTCGCCGGTGTGCGCAAGCCGATATTTCAGCATGAACGCGGTCACGCCTTTCGCGGCCAGGTATTTGGCCACGTTTGCACCTTCGGATGCGACGGAAATGGCCATGAACCCCCCACCCGGGTAGATGACTACCGCCGTACCATTTTTCAACTCCGGAGCGGGCTTGAATATCGTGAGGGTGGGCCGGGTGACGTTCGCGACAACCTCTTCGTTCCACACTTTGGAGAAATATTGCTTCTCCGGATAGTTCTCCTGCTTAGAGCCGGGCGGGGTGCCGGGATAAAGGGGAACCACATCCTGCGCGGCTGCGACCGCCACCATCGACAACACGGCTAATAGAACTCGAACAGCAATCGCTTTCATGGCCGGACAAGTGTATCAGAGGATCCAGACGTTTCAGAAGCTCTTGTCATATTCGGATGAAACTGATATTCCCCTGAAAGGGCGACGCAAAGTAGTCACCACCGATCGAGCGCCCTTTCAGGGCTTGAATCCCAGAATGACGGTGTGCCTCGAACCCAGGCCGGTTGGCCTGGGCTGAGATAGAACGCCCCTTCGGGGCTCGCAATGTGCAAACTCGGAGGGTCGGCAAGCCGCACCCCTACGGTCGCATCTCAATCTCATCAATCTCAGGTTTGTGTGGAGACGAGAGCCATTCCGTGCTAGAATTTCTCTTCTCGCTATCGAACAATTCTCATCAAAAGGAAGAAGTTCTATGAATCAGCTAATAAAACGTCGGTGTGCCCCCAAGTCGCAGCGGGCTTTGTTGGGAATCCTCATCGCTGCCTTTTCGGCGGCCACAGGTTTGGCCCAAAGTTCCTCCCAATCGCCAGCGGCGAAGCCGGTGCCACCTTCCCCGTCAGCGGCTCAGGGTTCCACGCTTTCAGAGGTTCCTCCAGAGACCGTGGTGATGAAGGTGGGAGACCAGCAGATAACGGCCCGGCAATTTCAAGCCATCGTGAAAACTCTCAACCCGACGGCTCAGCGCTCATTGGCTGCCCAAGGCTTTAAGCCGTTGGGCGAAAACTATGCAATGTTTCTGGCCCTCGCGCAGAAGGCATCTGCGGACGGTCTCGATCAGACTCCAGAATTTAAAGAGAAGATGGAGCTTCAGCGAAAGCAGGCGCTCGTTCAGGATGAATACAAGAAGCTCAACGAGAGCGTGCAGGTGCAGCAGGATGACATCAACAAGTACTACGCTGACCATCACGCGGAATTTGAGCAAGTCCAGATCCGGCAAGTCAGTGTGCGCAAGAAGCCGGAAGGCGCAAAAGGCGATGCGGCTGGCTTACCGGAAGATGAAGCGAAGAAACGCGCTGACGACATTCGCCAGGCGCTGGCTTCCGGCCAGGATGCCACCAAGGTTTCCGAGCAGTATAAGCTGGCAAACGTAGTGTTTTTTGATCCCAATCCGCATTCGGTGCGGCGCGGCCAGCTTCCCGGAGACATGGACAAGCAGGCCTGGACGTTGAAGGATGGCGAAGTCTCTGAGATTCAGAACAATCCCATGAACTTTTACTTCATTCAGGTTGTGAAGCACGAAACCCTGCCCGTTTCGGAAGCCTCGAAAGAGATTGAAGGCAAGCTTCGCGAAGAGAAGTTCAAGGCTGCCCTGGACGGCGTCAAGGAGAAAGCAAACATTTGGCTTGACCCGAAATACTTTGCGGCACCGAGTGCTCCAACTCCCAGCGCCGCAAACGCTCCGTCAACCGGTACGGCGCCTCAGACGCCGGGTGAGGCGCGGAAGCCGAACTAACGCCGCGCAACCCCATTGGAACGGCGGCTTGAAACCCGGCGTTTCATCTGGAGGCAAGTCCCCAACCCGGTCGACGAACTCGCCAGTGGTGTAACATTACCTTCTCTTTGGAACGCTGCGGTGTAATATTTTTGATGGCGCGGATTAAGTTTTTTAACAGTTCTGTTAAAAAGCTTGTGGAAATGGGTCGCCTTTTTGGCTGTAACACAGCGAGGGGCAATGGCTTCTTACTGTTTGCACCATCTGTGATGCATCGCGGATAGAATTCGCCAGCCGCAAGACTCAAATGCTGTATGATCCTGGCGAGAAATTCAGGTTAGAGCAACGGCTCGGGCGGCTTCATCTTTACTTCCAGAGTCGAATGGTCCTTGCTTACGTCAAAGGTCTGTCCAAAAGCCTTGTGGCGGCCTTCGGTCGCCATGAGCGTGACGGAGCCCTCGGGAATGTAAACGAACCGGCAGCGCCCCTGGGCATCTGTCTTGCCGGTATACGAGATCGTTTTCGAGCGCTTGAAGGCGTTGTCCGGGTCTCCACCCTTTTTAAAGATGAGCGTCAGATGCGCCTGGTCGACGGGTTTTCCGGTTTGGGAATCGGTCACCACAACACTGACCGTGATGAGATTGGGAGAATCAGCACGCAGCGCCGTGCCCCCAACTAAACTTAGAAGCCCCGCTGCCAGTGCCAGGACCCCAACAGTGAGTGCAATTCGCAGGTGATAGCGCATATCCACCTCCGCTAATTCCAGCTCGACGCCGGCTGATATCTTACCGGCCTATTGTGCCAGGAACTCTCATGATACCGCAAAAGCTCGTAAACGTTTAGTCGATTGCCGCCGGTGGTGGTGTCTCCGTTTGAAGTGGCATGGCCATCTTGGCCATGAAATAACACGGGCAGGATGCCCGTGCCACCTCAAACTGAGACACTACCGCCGCCGGTTGTTGATAAACTCCAGCGAAGTCAAAGGAAGGTGGGAAGCGTTCTATGGGATTCGCCACGGATGCCATTCATGTGGGCCAGGAGCCCGATCCCGCCACGGGCGCCATTATTGTCCCCATCTATCAAACGTCCACCTACGTCCAGGAGGAACTGGGCCGCAACAAGGGGCACGAGTATGCCCGAACTTCGAACCCGACACGCTCGGCGCTGGAGCGAAACTTAGCCTGCCTGGAAGGAGGCCGCAGCGCGTTCGCATTTGCGTCCGGTATGGCAGCCATCAACGCGCTGATGAGTCTGTTGAAATCCGGCGATCACGTGGTGGCCGGTCATAACCTGTACGGCGGCGCGTTCCGGCTCTTCGAGCACGTGTTGAAGGATTTTGGCCTTAGCTTTACCTACGCGGACACAAGTCGCCTGGACGAGATCGAAAAGGCATTCCTCCCGAACACGCGCTTGCTTTACCTCGAAACCCCCACTAATCCCATGATGGAGATTACGGACCTGCGCGCGGCGACGGCCATCGCGCACCGCCACGGAGCGCTGGCCGCGGTGGACAATACCTTCATGAGTCCGTATTTTCAGCGTCCCTTGGAGCTCGGGGCCGACTTCGCGTTGCACAGCACGACCAAATATCTGAATGGCCACTCGGACGGCGTCGGCGGCGCCATCATGGTGAATGATGCCGGGCTCGCTGAGCGCTTGAAGTTCTTGCAAAATGCGGCCGGTGCCATCCTGGGCCCCTTCGATTGCTGGCTAGTGCTGCGCGGCGTGAAGACCCTGGCGGCACGGATGCGGCAACACGAGGAAAACGGGCGGGCTGTGGCCCGGTTCCTCGATGGTCATCGCAAGGTGAGAAAGGTGAATTACCCGGGTCTGCCCAATCATCCCCAACACGAACTGGCGAAAAGCCAAATGAAGGGCTTCGGGGGCATGATCTCGTTTGAAACCGGATCGCTTGAGAACGCCAAGACGGTGCTGAAGAGCGTGCGCCTTTGCTCGCTCGCCGAGAGTCTGGGTGGCGTTGAGACCTTGATTTCTCACCCTGCGACCATGACTCACGCCAGCGTTCCGCCGGCACACCGCCAGCGCATCGGCATTACTGATGGGCTGGTACGCATCTCCGTTGGGATCGAAGACGTGGATGATCTGATCGCTGATCTCGATCAGGCACTCGCTAAGATTGAAGGTTGATCAGCGGTTCTGGTCTGCGGCTAGCCTGCATTTCTAACCACGATTCGAAAAGGGCAGGGCTTCAGCGTTTGTGTGAAAACGTGCCGCAACGTGCCGTAGCGGCGATCTCTGATCGCCGAAAAAGCCGGCGGTCAGAGACCGCCGCTACAGCACGCGGTTTCCACACAGACTCCTTAGCCCCGCCGAATTCACCCGACCTTCACAGACCCGGCTAACCAGTCGAGATAGTCGCGCGAGCCATCGATAATGGGCAGGCAGAGGATCTCGGGGTTCGTGTAACTGTGGAGCTTGCGAATCGCCGCCTCGACTTCGGCGAAGATTTCGCGAGCCGTTTTGATCACCAGCAGGCGCTCGCGTCCGTTCTCGATTTTCCCTTGCCAGCGGTAGATCGATTCCACCGGCGGTGTAACATTCACGCAGGCCGCCAGGCGCTCTTCGACCAGATTACGCGCGATCTTGCGCGCTTCCTTCAAGCTCGGCGCCGTCACCAGGATCACGATTTTGTCGGTCATCGGCGATACTCGAGAACGTCGCTAGCCGCCACAAACGAACGGCCCGAATGGCCATAATGACTCGGGGAATTGCCAGACCCGAGCCTCCACGGTACAATGGACGCTCGACGGAGAGCAACTCGATAAGGCTCGATGCGGCGAAAAGTTGCGTGGCCCGCGGCCTTCCGGCGTTCTCACGATGAAACTGCCCTTCCAAAGCCGCCGCGCGTATTGGGGCACTCTGGCCTTGGCCTTGTCACTCGTGGGTGCGCTCGCCTATCACGTCATTTGTGGCGAGCACGGGTACCTGGCCTATCGAAGCGAGCGCCAACGGTACGATGCTCTTCAGAAACAGACCCTCCAACTGGAACAGGAAAATCAAGCTCTGCAGAAGCACATTGATGCCCTGAAGTCTGATCCGAAGGCCGTCGAGAAAGTGGCTCGCGAGCAGCTCCACATGGCTAAACCCGGGGAAATCGTGATCACTTATCCTGAGGCCCAGCCTAAGGAACAAGCTCCTCCTAACTCGTCCGCTCCAGCAGCTACCCCGCAGCCTCCGTCTCCCTAGACTCGTGCCCTAGACTCGCTCCCTAGAAGCAGGCTGCGGAAAAACTCATCCAGCCTGTCATTCCGAAGAGCCGTAGGCGACGAGGAATCTCGCAGTGGCCTTAGTTTCAGAGCGAGATTTCTCGCTGTGCTCGAAATGACATGGTTCCGAGCTGTTTTTCCGCAGCCTGCTTAGACTCGCCTTCGTCTCGCGTCGTCAAGCCGCGAGTGGACAATCCGCCCGCCTTTCACCGTCATGACGCAGTGATTCGAGGCGAAGTAGTACGGTATTTTGCGGTAGTCGTCAACGTCCATCACGATGACGTCCGCCTGCTTGCCGCGTTCGAGCGATCCGATGCGTTCGCTCATCCTTAGGGAATGCGCGGCGTTGAGCGTCGCAGCGCAGATCGCCTCTGCGGGCGTGAGATGCATGGCGGCGCAAGCGAGGCTGAGAATGAATTGCATGTTCACGGTGGGGCTGGTGCCGGGATTGAAATCAGTGGCTAAGGCGACGGCAGCCCCTGCGTCGATCAGGCGTCGCGCGGGCGCGTAGCGGCGAATTCCTAGGTGAAAGTTCGACCCCGGCAGCAGAGTCGCGACGGTTTCGGAGCGCGCCAAAGCGCGGATGTCTGCGGCTGTCAGGTGGTCCAGGTGATCGGCGGAGGCTGCACCCACCTGTAACGCCAGCCGCGTTCCGCCGGTGCGCGCAAGCTGCTCGGCGTGAAGGCGAGGAACTAGACCGAGAGCGGCGCCCGCCGAGAGCACGCGCTGACACTCGGCTACGCTGAACGCGCCCCGGTCGCAAAAGCAATCGATAAAGCGCGCCAGTTTCCGCGCGGCCGCAAAAGGAATGAGCCTGTTGATCACTGCGTCGAGGTAGTCCTTGCGGCGGCCTTCGAACGCTGCGGGCAAAGCGTGCGCCGCCAGCAGCGTGGGAACCAGCTCAACCTTCGCATCTGGATGGGCGCTGAGCTGGTGGATGACGCGCAGCATTTTGATCTCAGTCTCTACGTCGAGACCGTAACCCGTCTTCACCTCCGCGGTTGTAGTGCCGCAGGCGGCAAATTCATCAAGGAATCCGAGCGCCTGACGCAGCAGCGCGCGCGGCGAAGCCTCGGCCACCAAGCGCGCTGTGAGGCGAATTCCGCCACCGGCCGAGGCGATCTCTTCGTAAGTCGCACCCTCGAGCCGTTTGACGTAGTCGTCCACGCGGCTTCCGGCAAACACCAGGTGAGTGTGGGAATCAACGAAACCGGGCATCACCACGCGGCCGCGACAGTCGATGTTGCGGGCCTTCAGTCGACGGGCTGTGCTTTCCAGCTCGCGCGTGCGGCCGGCTCCGGCAATCTTGCCGTCAACCGCGAGCAGCGCGCCGCCTCGCGCAATTCCCAGTTCGCCGAGGTCTCTTCCCCGGCGCGGAACGGTTCGCCCGCCAAGCGTCAGCAGTTGCTCAGCGTCGCGGAAGAAAAGCGCTGCCGGATTCGGCGACGACGTGTTGGGCCTGGACGACGACTTTGGAGGTGACATTGGAGGTGAACTGCCGTCTCTGCTAAAATGACTCTTAAGATCTTGCGGGGAGGCCGCTCAATGCCCATCTACAGTTATACCTGCAAAGAATGCAAGAAGTCGTTCACGCAGCAAATGACGATAACAGAATATGAGAAAGGCCGCGTCGCCTGCCCAAAGTGCAACAGCAAGAAGGTGGAACAAAAGGTGGCCGCGTTCTTCGCCGTCAGCGCCAAGAAAAGCTAGAGCGCACTCGCTTCGCGCTCGCTTTCTAGAGGTCGCCCTCTGCTCGCCGCGCAAACAGGCGGCTTTGCCTTCCCGCTGATACCAGCGGCAAGTGGCCAGCGCCACGCCCGATAACAGCCTTAATTATCAACAACCTGACGGCTTAGTAAAATAACCTATTTATTTTCATAGACCTGACGGTTTTGACGAACCCGGTCCTTTGTTTTCATACACCTGACGGTTTCGTTTGGTAATTTTGTCTGCGGCTACTATTAACTCTGCAGTAACTCTTGTCATCGATTTTTCGCCCGCGGCGCGATATAGTAGGCTACATATCTAGGCCACGCCAATTCGCATGTCCATTCGTTAGGAGCACCGCAAAGCGGCGAGCCTGACTCGATAACCCCTTGACTCTGGTTCGTATCTTGCAGTGGCGTCGCTAAATTGTGCTTAGCAATGCCGACGCCACTCCGGAGATGCGCTACCCTGCTTACCGGGAAGACCGGTCCGGAGGGCTCTTCAGTTGTCCCAGTGGGTTGGAGGTGTTGGGCCCAAACCGGGTACCGAAAAAATCGTCCTTATTCCACGTGGGTGGCTGATCTTGCTGCGCGACTTCGTAGCCCATCAGCATGGCCATTCCGGCAGCCTTGACTCCGGCCTCATAATCGATCGGCTGCTCCATATTGTCGAGTGGAGTGTGGTAACGGGTCCGCAGCCATTTCTTGACCACGTCTCCACCATCGGCCCCATTGCGAATTAGCACGGAAGGAATTCCCTGCTGCACAAACGAATACTGATCGGAGCGGATGAAGAGATTCTGTTCCGGTACCGGGTCGGGAGTGATGATGTAACCCGTGAGTTGTGCGGCCCATTCCGCACTCCGATTCAGACTGGAATGCTCACCTCCAATGGCATTGAGGTCCTTACACGGATAACGCATCCCGGGAGCCACGTCGAGATTGATGTCGGCAACAAGCTGCTTGCCCGGCACCGTCGGGAAATGAGCGAAATAATCGGATCCCTCCAGGTTCCCTTCCTCGCCCGTAGGAAATAGAAAAAGCACGGAGCGGCGCGGTGGCTGGGGCAGTTTGGTGTACGCTCGGGCGATCTCCAGGATGGTGGCAACACCTGACGCGTTATCCACGGTTCCATGACAAACGGTGTCGTTGTGGCCTTCAACCGGCGGACACAGACCCAAGTGGTCGAGATGCGCGCTATAAATCACATACTGGTCACTGAGTTCGGGGTCGGAGCCCTGAATCTTCCCCACCACATTCCTGCTCTCGATGGCTTGATGAGAATTCACGGTGTGAATTCTCGCGCTCCAGCTCAAGGGAAAAGCCTGGGGTTGGTCCCCGTGCGCTATGGCCGAAACCTGTTCCAGCGTTCGGGGCGCTCCCGAAAATAGTAGCTGACTTCCGCGGACGCTGAGCGCCGCCCCTGCTCGCAGTTCGGGGAACTGGTGGTGCGGCGCCCCTCTCTCGAGCCAATCGCGACCTCCGGCCCGAACCTGGGGGACTGCCCATTGCCACGGACTATCTTTTTCGTCCTCCGGCAATGAAAGGCCGAGAACCCCCACCGCTCCGTGAGCCACGGCGTTCCTTACCTTGGTAATCCCGTCTGCGTAGTAGGCGCGCTCGATTGAGGGGAACCGGGCCGGGGCGTTCCCAAGCATCGCGACGAGTTTGCCTCGGACGTCGGCGCCCGCGTAATCGTCATAGTTCAGCTCGGGTGCTGTCACTCCGTAACCCACGAAGGCGATGGGTGCTTCCACGCTGCTCTCCGTGTGATCCAGATCGGCAAAAAAGACGTAGTCTGACCCATCTTTGAGTTGGACCTCTTCCGCGCCACGAACCAACGCCAAAGAGCTCTTGGATGCCTCGTTGATCGCCTTCCGGAGCGGCACTTTTTGGAAGTAGGTGCCGTTCTCGCCGGCTGGTTGCACCCCCATCGACTCCAACTGGGAGGCGACGTACGCGGCCGCAAGATCGTAGCCACGACTGCCGGTGTCGCGTCCTTCGAGGAGGCTGTCGGAGAGGAATCGCATGTGCGCCCGTACGGCCGGCACGGTGATGGTCTTCGCCGCCGCGACAGCGGTGAGTACCTCGGGCGTCGAAGCGCCCGTGGTTGTTATAGGTGGCGCCGTCTTCCTCGTCGCGTGGATGGTGACCAACCGCTTCAGCTCGCTGCCGGGCTCGCCTTGGTAGAGGATTTGCGTGAAAGAGTTCTCCGTGATGTCGGAAAACACCTCCTTGAACGCAACTCCCTTCCCCGACTCGTCCCATTCATCCAGAGCTACGACTTTCTCCCCTTCCCACTTCGCCCCGTGCTTCATGACGGTGCAACTCGTCGGATTAGTGCTGTCGCACCACGCGACTTGAAATCTTTCGGCGCTCGCGTCCCACCAGGCCACACCGAAACCGGTGATCTCTCCTTCGTCGCCGGTCGAGTGATAATCTTCGAGCAGGGACAGCCCTCCAGGTCCGGGCCGCCACACTTCTTCACCGTTTCCCAGGCCAACCTTGGGCATGCGGTCGTTGGGCTCGACACTGATCGCGATCGACCACGCGCCTGATAAGGCCTTCACGAGCCTCCCCATTTCGGGGCTGGGCTGAGGCATTCCAGGAACTTGGATGCCGGCCGAACAGGTCGCACAATTGGCCGCCACTTTGCTGCTGTCTTGTCCCGCACCTCCACGGTCCTGCGCCGCCGCCCATATGCCAACGAAAGTCGATGCTAGAAGGAACGACCCAAGCCTTGTCTTCATGCGTGACCCTCTTCCCCGGTAAGGAAATCCTCTTGCTCTCGCCCTGCCTTCATCGGACGACAAAGCGGCGAGCCCGGCTCGATAGCCCTTGACTCAGGTTCGTGCCCCCCGCCAGCCGCAGAATACACGCTCAGCGTGCACTTCGGCGGCTAAGTCGTCGGTTGTTGGTTCAACCCTCGGCCGCCCGTCGATAGTCGTCGCTGGCTTCATAGGTCTGTGTAACCACCTGCGGGCAGCGCAGGCAGGCGGCCTTGCCTTCTTGCTGATACCAGCGGCAGGTAGGACGAATGATGCAAGCCGGCAGACCCTCCGTGACTGCCGGCAGAATCTGCACAATACGAGTCGCCAATTGGCACCGGGCGCCGTCGAAGTGGCGGCATGCCTTTTCCTCGCAATGCGCAGCAAATCGGAAAACCTCGGTGGGCTTGACGGGACCAGCCAGCCGAAGTACTTCCTCAGTCACAGGCAGGGGCTGGTTAAGATAGGCCAGCTCCGGACGCTCCGCCGTGCCGCCCACCACGCCCAGCACCCTGCAGCCTTTCATCTCGGGCTGCGCGCTCGGGCAAAGCAAGGGCTTTGTTTCGTCCAGTTCAGTTTTGGGCACACTTGTTTCCTGGCCCATCTTGTATCTCCCTCCTGGGACAGCCTGCGAAAGTGGCTCTGCCCCGGTTGGCGTCCGTCGAAACTTCTGCAGTAGCCGAGCACGCCGGCAACCTGCTGTCGGTCTAGAACTGCTCCAACCCGAACTGGATCGGGTCAGGAGGCCAGAAGCCGCAGATGATGATGCCCCTTCCCACCCAGAGGCTCGGTTCGAGTTCGCCGGCGCCCGGAACCTGGCGAGTGATTTCAGTGGCGATTTGCTCAGCCTGACTGACGGTAATGTCGGCTTTCAGAAGCTGCCGCCCCATGATGGTTCCGGGGCCGAAGCGCAAGCCCGAGGCAAATTGCACCTGGTGCTTCTCGCTCGCCGCCTTCACCGCATGCTCGACGGCTTTCGAAACCTCACTGATCGAAATCGTACGTGGACGTTCAGCCATTTGTGTTTCCTCCTTTGTCTGGTATCTGCACTTCATGACCTGCGTCACCCGCGCCTCGGGCGCAGGCAACAAGACGCAACCTTCAAGAGAGGGCCCGGCGGCGCGGCGCATAGCTTTGCAGTCAGGGAATTCGCCTGTTGCGAGGCCTACGCTCCGATGCAGCGCGGATCGCTCCGCTTAGGTGCCGGACACGCACTGGCACGAATTACCGAAGATGCCGCAGTTACACGTGGGAACGAATCCCGGGTTGCAGTTGTTGGCGGAGACCGAACAACCAAAGCCCACGACGCTAGTGCATTGGCAGACTCCAGGCGGGCCGCCTCCGGTACCGCCTGTGCCTCCTGTACCTCCACCGCCCCCGGTTGTTCCAGAGCATGGGCATCCGCAATTGCAGGTTACGTCTGATCCGGCAGACACGACTCCCGCGCCCAGGAAGGGCCACAAGGAATCGCGAGCGCCAAAGGGACTGGCGCTCATCACGGACGACTCTGCGGTAAATCCCGGCAATCGAACTGTTTCCAGCATGTTCACGGCATACTCCTTTCTGAGATCACGAACCGGATCTGGTGCAAAATCCCCATCGAGGGGCCACTGCAGCCCCTCCACGACCGCTGCTACTAACTGCAATGTGCGCCCACGGCCTCACACCCGTCACAATCGTAAGCGCAACTAAAATTACCATTGTTGTCCACGCAGCACACTTCGGTCTCAGAGCACCAGGCGCTGGCCTCGGAACTGCAGCAGGTGTCCTCCGTGGACGACATGCACGTTGAACCGCAGGCAAGTCCCGGCTTGCAAACGCAAGTCCCTCCCTGACACTCCGCAGTGGCTGAATTACAGGCAACGCTACACGAGCCGCAATGTTGGGAACTTGTATTCAAGTCAACGCAGGAGCCCCCGCAACAAGTCTGGCCAGAGGGACAGACCGTACCGCACCGGCCGCAGTTCTGCGGATCGCTACTCAGATTCTTGCAAGTGCCGCCACAGTTTGTAAAACCTGAGTTGCAGGTCCAATTGCAGGCCCCGTGGCTACAAGTGGGGTGCGAGTCAAGGGGCCCCGAGGGGCATCGCTTGCCACAAGCGCCGCAGTTCTGCGGATCGTTGTTCAGATTCTCGCAGGCGTTACCACACCTGGTGTAGCCCGGATTGCATCGCCAACCGCACACTCCCTTATCGCATGTGGCCGTCGAATTCGCATGGACCGGGCAGGCGTTGCCGCATGCGCCGCAGTTTTGTGTGTCGCTGTCAAGGGTGACACAGGACTTCCTGCAGCAATCCTGGCCGGCGCCGCAGCACTTACCGTGGCATTTACAGCGACCGTCAGAACAGCAATGCCCCGCTGGGCAACACGTCTTGTTACCGCAGCCGAAGGTTCCGTTAGGACAACACATGCCTTCTGAAAGGTATGTGCCCGGCGGGCAGCATTTGCCTTGGGAGCAGGAGCCGGACGCGCATCGATTACCGCAACTTCCGCAGTTTTTGCCATCGAACCTTACATCCGTGCAGGCTCCACCGCAAATATCCGGTGAGTAAGGCGGGCAAACACAGGCGCCGTTCACGCAAATCATGTTCTTAACGGGCTGGTTGGCGCAATTGTTGTCGCACGCGCTACAGTGCTGCGTGTTGCTGCTGAGGTCAACACAAGCTCCGTAGCAACAAGTCAGGCCCGAGGTCGAACACTTCTTGCCGCACGCCCCGCAGTTCGGGTCGTGCCACGCGTCAGTGCACTTCCCGCCGCAGCAAATCTCGGAGCTCAGGCAACACGATTCGCCCCACGATTGGGTTGGATTACATAAACTTGAACATTGCCTGGTGCAAGTGGAGCCACAAGGGCCGCATTCAACGGCGCAACCCCCTCCGTCATCCCCGACCTTCACGGCGGGGACCCACGCGGCCGAGGTCATGTCACTCGAACCTAAGACCGCGGCGTAATACCCGTGGGACGGGTAAAGCGACTCCGGTGCGCTAAATCTCGGTATGGACATTGCCAGACTCCTTGCCCAATAGTCTAAGGACGGGTTCCGGGGGATACCCTGGTGTGGTCACAGTTCGCCCCTCCAAACACCTTCGCAATCACCGAGGCGCGGTGCGTGTCACGATATCGGGCCGCCTGCGCAATCCGGCGGGGCAGAACGTGGTGACACTCGCGCTCGGCCGACCCATCGGCCACAACATCTATTAATAGGGGCACTTATCAACACAAGCCTCGTATGCGGCTGACCCCGGCGAATACTTGCGGATGCAGCGCTTGACGCATTTAATTCTGGGGCTCTTGTTAGGCGATAAGCCGCCGGGGCCAAAGCTGACCCCCGGCCAGGGGCAATCCAGCGCGCAGTTCCCGCTAGAATCGCACACTACCCCGCAGCCGTCTGGGTCTGCCCGATATAACTGCGGTACCACGACCGGTGTGAGTGAGCCTGCCCCATGGTACGCAAAGCAACAGTAGGTGTGGCCTGCTTCCTGCAGGGACGCTTTAGCGTTGAATCCGGGAAGATTCATTTTAGGACTTCTCCTTTCTTTCTTGGCGGGTACTCCGACGACGACGACAATTTCGTCTGGTTCTCAATGTTTCTCAGCGTTTAGCGGCCGCAGTACGGCGATAGCTTGGTGACCAGGAACAAGAGTCCCCTTCAGGCCGTGGCTACAGCGAAAACACACTGCCCAGAATGGTTCCGATAGCCACCACAAGCCCACAGGGCTCCGGTGCGCAGATACTAAGCGGATCTCCCTCGCAGCACCACCGCGTCCCTAGAAATAAGTCGGAACACTCGCCGCACCGCCTATCACCATCGTCCCTCTGCGGCACCACGCCTCGTGCCGCAGGCGCAGGTCTGCGGGTCCCGGTTATTCCGTAACCAGCCTTGGTCCTGCACAGCGAAGCCTCGGCATTGAATCCAGGAATGCTCATTGTTTCGCCCTCATTCAGTCGCTGAAGTTCCTTCAACGGTCGTAGTACGGCGACAACTTGCTTACCAAAAACGGAAACTCGTCGGTCACATCGACGCGTACCGCTTGTTTGCTAACCACATCAGTATTGCGGTTGGTGAAGGCGAAGACCACGTCAACCACTTTTCGTGTGCCGCTCAAGGGCGACGGATTAACCTCCACCGCGCTTAAGGATTCATTACGCCCGAAGGCTTCCGCAACCACCTCATAAATGCGCGGGTAACGAACGGCGAGGTAATTCAGAGCGCGATTGCCGTCAGTGGCGCCGGCATTGTCAGTCATCTGCATGATGCGGTCGAAGAGCTCCTCGGCGGCCGGCGCAAACTCCTTCGCCGAGGTCTCTTTGGGCCTGGGGATGGCTTTAATCAGCGAATCGCGGTCGAAGGAGTAGATCTGGTCAAAGACGACGATGGGAACCATCAGCCCGTTGCACATCTCGGGTTGCGCGATGGGTCCCCGAACTCCGATGACGCAGTCAAGGTCCCAAGGCTGCGGGGTGGGACGCAGGGCTTCAACCAACAGGCTGAAATCCGCGGGGTCGCGGGGGCCAACAATGTAAGTCTCCAGGCCCTCGATGGTCATCACCCAGCAGAGTTGCCGCACCAAGTAGCGGTTTTCGGGCTTCGAGAGCGCAGCTCGAAGCGCTTGCCGGTCCGTGAGGCCCGCGACGTTATCTCGCCCCAGAGCCTGCGCGAACTCCTTTTCCACCGAAATCTTGGGGAAACGCGGTTCGATGCGTCCGAGGGCGTAAATATAGCTGGGGCTGCTCGTGGTACCGTTGCCGGCCGGCACTGCCTTCCCCACGCCTCCGGCCGGAATTGTTCCGCAGGTGGAACAAGCTTGGGGCGCAACCGTACCTGCTCCCGCAGGAAAGTCTGGCACGGCTGCGGCGTCACTTCCATTGGCGGATGTGGCTGTCAAAGCGTCGTTCACGTCTGGTTGCTCCATAGAATTTTGCCTCCTTATAATTTGTAGCGGCGCTCTGCAAGCGCCGACCGGCGGTCCCTTACCGGGCAGGCTGCGACCGCCGCTACAGCCGGTCTATCTCGAGAAGTGCATCCATCGATTCAGCGCGGCGGCGCGCTTGTCGCAACCGCTGCAAGGTTTAATGCCCATGGCATAGGTGACGCGCTTGATGGCGTCGCCCAAGCCGACCTCTTCTTCAATCAGAAATCCCGGGAGCCGCACCCGATGCCGCGGATCGGCTTGTTGGGTGAGTTCCTTCTTTGGCTGTCGGTTCATGTCTCGATTTGTCACCCTCCATCGAATGATTCTTGCCTGAGACGCTGCTTAGCCGGTTTGCTCCGGCTATGCTCACTTTGGCGTACACGGGACGCTGTACGCTTTTTTGCACCGCACGTTGACCCAGTCCTTGGTACACTTCAGCGGCGGACCTGGGTCACACGTGCAGTCGGTGTATCCCTCCCGGCAACGCATCCCCGAATCGCCACCCGAATCGTCACCTGAGACAGGGAAGGACCCTCCCGTGATGGGTGTGCCGTATGGGGCTGATCCCGGGCCGAACGCCCAGTCGATAAGCAAGTCTTCGCACCACTCCTCGCCCCCGCAGATGTCGTCGATGGGTAGCAGTTGAGGGAACACCCCCTGGATTGGCAGTTGGGCAGGCGACTTGCGAACCCCACAACCTAGGCCTGTCTGGTAAAGAGCGGCTTCTGCGTGAAATCCAGGAATTCTCATCATGGTTTTCAACCTCGTTACGGTTAAGCTCTCCATCGGCAATCAGCCAGAGCCTTTGGGCACTTGCCTTCCTACACGCGGACAGAGGTGCAGTGCGTTCAGGCAGACAAGGCCTGATAGGCCGCCCAGGCGTCCAGCAAAGGCGGCACTAATGATCTGTGCAGTTGGCGGCCGCGGCGTGTCACCGCCAGCTTCACTTCCGAGGCGCGCGCCTTCGGAAACTCGGACCAAAGAAGCCCGATCGCACCTGTCACGAAAGGCGCAGCCGCACTGGTCCCGCCCAAGGTTTGCGGCCTGCCGTCGGAGCTCAGGCTGGTGACCTGTTCGCCGGGAGCAAGTAGCCCCTGCCTGCCGATCGAGCTTCCCAGATTCGATTCGCCCAGCGGCCGGCCCTGAAGATTGCAGGCCGCAACCGGAATAACCCAAGGGTGCCTCGTGATGGCCGAGCTGCCCACCGTTCCTTGATTGCCGGCCGCGGCAACTGTGATGACGCCGCGCTGGGCTGCGTAGTTGAGCGCTTGCTCCAAGTTGCTTTCGCCTTTCGGTGACGCTTGAACCAGTGCCGCGCTCAAATTGATCACCTTGGCTCCGGCCTCGACGCTATCCGTAATAGCCTCGGCGAGCTCCTCGGGAGTGGCACTTGGCATGTCTCCGTCGTTCACCGCCTCTGGAAAAATGGGGCGAAGCAGCAGCGTGCATCCGGGACAGATGGCGGGAGCCGCGGAGCCGCGGCGGGCGGCGAGCATGCCGGCGACGAAGGTGCCGTGCGTGCACGCGACGGTATCCGCGCGAGCGCAGGTTCCTTTCAGCTTTCCGGGGATTTCACGGATGGTGGCGACGGCGAAGTCGGGAAGGTCTCGAGCGACAGGGCCATCGATGAGCGCAATGGTGACCTCCGGCCGGCCCGGGCCGCGTCTCATCAAGTCCGGGAGTCGGACGAGCTCGAGAGGGCTTATCGCCACACATTAACCGACCGGCTCTTGCCCGCAAAATTATGTAAAACTCGAACAGGCTACCGCCGACGGATGCTGCTGTCAATTAACTCCCAGAACACTCCCCACGGTTGATAACACACCCCCTGCTACCGCCCACGGTTTCGGCGAAAGGGATTCGCGCGGGAACGGCAGAGGCGTAACGGGTTGCTAACGCGGCGCCCTCCCAATGCGTTGTGCTATGCTTTTGGGCTTGGAGGGCATCCCTGCCATGACTTTTCTTGACACGCGTTACCGCCTCGCGCGCAGCCTCACCAGCGAGGAACTCGAACGGCTGAGCACGCTTTCAACGCACTACGGAATTCGCAAAATCGATTTCGAGGGCGATGACCTGGTGATTGAATACGACGCCTCGCGCATTCATGAGGCGGAAGTGCTTGCGGCCGTGCGCCGCACCGGCATTCCGGCGGCCGCGGAAAAGTCGATTCCCCTGGGTGGCTTCGATTACACGGGCGAGTTTAAGGACTACGCCTGGCCCACCTCCGGCGTGAGCCCTGTGAACCAGAAACTCTGACTATTGCCGATTTTCGATTGCCGATTGCCGATTGAGTGAGGGAAAGGGCGACTCTTTAGCGGCCTCGACCCCGTGATCTAGCAGCCGGAGATTGTAGCAGCGTGATGAAAGACGGCGTACGATTCGTGTCATTTCGAGCGCAGCGATAAATCTCGTAAGTCTTCTCCTTTCAGAGCGAGATTTATCGCTGCGCTCGAAATGACACGAATCGGGTTTTTCATCATACTGCTAGCCTAGTTCAGTCTAGTCTAGAGGGCAACCACAGAAACCATTGCCCGCAATCGTCAATCGAAAATCGTCAATCTGAAGGCCTATGCCCCAGCCCTTTGCCCGACTTGCGTTTCTGCTGGCTTGTCTCGCCGTGGCTCCGAGCCTTAACGGCGCCGATAAGCCGCCCCTCACCCTCGACGAATTCTTCAACTCAACTGAATTCAACACGGTGGCTCTTTCTCCTGACGGCCACGCAGTCGTGATCCAGACCACTCGCGCCGATTGGGACCGGAACCGTTTCCGCACTGACCTGTGGCTGTATCGTGATGGCGGTGGCGGCCAGGCGCCGGCGGGCCCGGCGGCCTCGGCGGGCCTCGTCCGGCTGACTCAGTCGGGGCACGATTCTGAGCCTCAGTGGTCGCCTGACGGCCGCTGGGTGGGCTTCATCTCGGACAGGGTGGCGCCGGGGTCGAGCCCGCAGGCGCCGGCAGCCGAGAAGGACGATGAGGACGATCCTGCGGGCCAAGTCTGGGTGATTGCTGCCGACGGCGGCGAGGCCTTTCCGCTGACGCAGGGCAAGGAGGATGTGCATGCCTTCGCGTGGTCGGCCGACTCGCGTTCCATCTATTTCGCCACGCTCACGCCGAGGAGTACCGAGGAGGAAGAAGCTTACAAGAAACAGTGGAAAGACGTGATTCAATTCCGCGAATCGGAACGCGGCGATAGCATCTTCAAGATTGACTTGGCGGACGTTCTGAGCGCCGCCACCTCGCCGGCGCCGGGCGATAAGGGCCAGAAGCCGCGAACGGTGTGCACCACGCCGTGGCGCGTGAAGCAGCTAACCGCCTCACCCGACGGACACTATCTCGCTTTCAATACGGACTCCCGATCGGAGCGGCAGGAGTCTCTCGACGCTTACAATATCGACCTGGTCGAGCTGCCCTCTGGCACCGTGCGCCTGCTGAGCCACACGCAGGCCATTTATGACAATCTGGCGTGGTCGCCGGACAGCCGGCGCGTGTTCTTCTCCTGCGTGAACGGCTCCGTGGAGGGTCCTTACCAGGACGTGCAGCCGCGCGTCTATTCGGTGAACATCGCGGAGGCCTCGGGCCCGAAGGACGCGCCTGTCAAGGCGCACCTGCGTTGGGGCAGGGATTTCGAAGGTGCGCTGGCAGATTACGCTGTGTTACCTCACGGCGGGCTGCTGATAGCAGGCGGACTCGGCACGGAGGTTCAGCCTTACACGCAGGAGGATAGCTCCGCGCCGCTTTCACGCCGTCCCGGCCAGCCCGGCGCGTACGAAACCCTGGCAGCAGCCAAGGATTCCAGCCGCGTGGCTTTTGTCTATTCATCGCTGCAGCAGCCGTCGGAAGTGTACCTCGCGGATAGCCCCGATGAGCTGGACGAGGCCCGGCCTATCACGGCCTTCAACCGTCTTTTCACCTCGCGGGCGCTTCCCCAGGGCAAGCCGTATCGCTGGAAGGCTGACGACGGCGTCACCGTGGAAGGCATGCTGATCTATCCTCCCGGAAAATTCGGCACCACTCACCTGCCGATGTTTACGCTGATCCATGGCGGTCCCGCAGACGCCGATGGCAACCACTTTGAGGCGGACTGGTACCAGTGGGCAGGCCTCGCCGCCACCGACGGCTGGCTGGTGTTTGAGCCCAACTACCGCGGCTCAACCGGATACGGCGACGCCTTCACGCTGGGCGTTATCGGTCCCATCGTCTCGCGACCCGGGAAGGACATTCTTGAGGGAGTCGATCAGCTTGTTCACGACGGCACGGCTGACCCCGGCCATCTTACGGTGGGCGGTTACAGCTACGGCGGCTACATGACCAACTGGCTTATCACCCAGACCTCGCGCTTTAAGGCTGCTGTCTCCGGCGCCGGCGCGGTGGAACATGTTGCCAACTGGGGCAACGACGATACCACTTTTGACGACGCCTACTTCCTCGGCGGCGTGCCCTGGAAGGCCAAACAGAACTACAACGCCGAAGCCGCCATCTGGCAGTTCGACAAAGTCACCACTCCTACCCACGTGGTGGGCGGAGCGGACGATATCCGCGTTTACGTCGGCGAGGACTACCTGCTGGAACGCGCGCTTTACATGCGAGGCATTCCCACCGCCCTGCTGATTTTCCCGGGCGAGGGCCATCCCCTGAGCAAGAATCCGTGGCACGGTAAGATCAAGGTGCGTGAAGAGCTGAAGTGGCTGGACAAATATGGAAAGCCATGAGCGCCGGGCGCACGAAGACGATCGGTATGACGAAGAACAGCCTCTGAGTGCCGTTGGATGATCTATCTTATTTAAAATAACTTAAGTTGACTTAATCATCCAGCACAGAGCTATAGCGTTCAGGCACGTTAACGGATTATAAAATAAGATAATAGAAGGGCTCGTCCCCAGTTTTGAATTGCGGCACGCGCCTGGCTCTGCTAGCATTAGAATGCTGTGATTGGGAGTAGTATCTTCAGCGTTCACGACGGCCGCCTCTCAAGTTCACCGCTCATCCGCCGATAGCTCGCAAGGAGATCTGGCATGAAGGTAAGGTTAACCACGGTTGCTTTGGCTGTGGCAGCGCTTTGGTTGGCGCCTCTCGCGGCGCTCGCTGTCGCAGCGCAATCCGCGCAACCGGCCGGGCAAACGGCAGCTTCTGAAAAGGAGGCTTCGCCCTCGCCAGCGGCTGGCCTGACACCGAGTTATGTCATACAGCCTGGGGATGTTCTCGACATTCAGGTGTGGAAAGAGCCTGAAGTCAGCAAGACGATTCCTGTCCGTCCTGACGGCAAGGTCTCGCTTCCCCTCGTGAATGACATACAGGCCTCCGGCCTCACTGCCGGGGCTCTGACCGCCGACCTGACGCAGAGGCTTAAGAAGTTCATCTCCGAGCCGCAGGTCACCGTTATGGTGACTGAGGTCAATAGTCAGCGCTTTTACGTGATGGGCGAGGTAACACGCGGAGGCACTTACCCTTTGGTTCCAGGTATGACCGTGCTGCAGGGCTTATCCGGCGCCGGCGGCTTTACGCCCTTTGCGAACCCCAAGAAGATCTATGTCTTACGGGATGAAGGCGGTAAACAGGTGAAGTACCCCTTCAACTACAAGGACGTGGTGAAGGGCAAAAGCCAGGATCAGAACATCGAATTACGGCCCGGCGACACAATTGTGGTTCCCTAGTGGGCAGGATGATGAAAAACCCGATTCATGTCATTTCGAGCGCAGCGAGAAATCTCGTAAGTCTTCTCTTGTCAGAGCGAGATTTCTCGCTGCGCTCGAAATGACATGAATCGTACGCCGTTTTTCATCATGCTGCTAGCGGACGGAACGGCAGAAGACGATTGGGAAGGTCGTCAGGCAAGAAGAGGTTTCTGCAGAGCTAGGCCGGCAGTCAGCAAGTTCTGACTGCTTTGGTCCCGGCAACAGATCAATACGAGGTCTTTATGATCGGGAATCGAGAGATGAGCTTCGACGATTACGCCAACATTCTGCGGCGCCGGTTGCGCCTGATTGTGCTGCCGGCTATCGCAGGAGCCATCGTCGGCTTTGCCATTACGTTGTTTATCCCGGCGCAGTACACCTCCACCAGCCTGATTCTCGACGAGCGGCCCACGATTCCTGAGGATCTCAT
Organism: Terriglobia bacterium; assembly: GCA_035578005.1. Taxonomy (GTDB): domain Bacteria; phylum Acidobacteriota; class Terriglobia; order UBA7540; family UBA7540; genus Gp13-AA77. The sequence continues at coordinate 25,190 of DATJYK010000085.1, read as the reverse complement.
CCAATCGTCTCACCCCGATGATCTGTTGGTAAGGCTCGCCACCATGCAGGAGCGCATCGAAAGCCGCACGCGGCTGCAGCCCCTCATTGAGCGCTACGACTTGTTCAAGAGTGAGCGAAAGAAGTCGATGGAAGACGCTGTCGAAGCCATGCGTAAGGTTATTGAAATCAAGCCCGTCATGCTCGGGGGAAATATGCTGAAAACCTCCGGCAAGGAGTTGCCTCTGCCGGGCTTCAGCATCGGTTACACCGCCGATACTGCGCATCTGGCCCAGCAGGTCACCAGCGAGTTGACCTCAATGTTCATCACTGAGGACCTCCAGCAAAACGAAAACATGGCCAAGGGTACGGCACAATTCCTGTCAAATTCGTTGGCCGACGCCAAGCGCGCGCTCGACGAACAAGATCAGAAGATGGAGGATTTCAAGCGCAAGAACCTGGGTTCCCTGCCGGGTGACCAGCAGGCGAACCTTCAGGTGCTGGCCACACTGAGTACCCAACTCGCGGCGGTGACCGATCAAATAAGCCGGGCTCAACTCGACAAGACTTATGAGCAGTCCTTGCTGACCCAGCAGGAAGCGACCTGGCACGCGGTGCAGAACGGCGACCAACCCGCCGCCCAAGTACCTACGCTTCAAGAACAGCTCAACAAAATGAAGGACAGCCTCGCCCTCCTTCAGGGCCGTTATACGGATGATTATCCCGACGTCGTGAAATTAAAAGGGGATATCGCGCAACTACAGCAGCAGATCGACGCCCAAAAGGCGGCGGGACCCAAATCAGGCGACAAGAAGCCTGCCACGCAGGGGCCCGCTCCCGGCACCGCCTACGAGCCTGCAGGCGGACAGGCCGCCTCTGCCAAGACGGCGCCCGGTCAGGAAACAGAAGAGGCTGGCAACCCTGCACTCGTTCCGACGTCCATTCAAGAATTGCGCGCCCGCCTCAAACAAGACGACAACTTGATCCAGCAGAGGACCAAGGAGCAAGCCCGGCTTCAGGAGCAAGTGAAAGCCTACGAGGGCCGCGTTGGGGTGAGCCCGCTGGTGGAAGAGGCCTACAAACAGCTTAATCTGGGACATGACGCTGCGCTGAAGTTTTACGATACCCTGCTCGCCAGCCAAAACCAATCTCAAATGACCGCGAACGCCCAGAGCAACGGGCAAGGCGAAGAGTTCCACCTGCTGGATTCACCGAGCCTGCCTTTGGCCCCATCGTTTCCCGTGTGGTGGCAATTCCTGCTCGGCGGCTTGGGGGCCGGCCTTGCTATCGGCGTAGTCGTGGCATTTATTCTCGAGCTCCGTGACAAAGCTCTCCGTGACGAGCGCGACGTTGAATTCTATCTCGAAATTCCCACCCTGGCGGTAGTACCAGCGATCGAGCTGAGGCCGATCGGAAACGGCGCCGGTGGCTCTTCGAAGCGCGGGCCCAAGCAGTCCCGTCTGCAACCGGCCGGCATCGCCGGAGGGAACTAACATCCGGCTGTGGGCGGCGGCCATGACTGCCGAACCTGTCGAATCCGAGTGGCGGCGGTCAAGACCGCCGCTGCAGGCGACTACTTCGAATTCATTCACACCTCCTCTCCTCATTGAAGAAATGTGCAAAGGGCGCCCAACTGTGCCCTTTAAACAATGCGTCTGCGCAGCGGCCCGTGCAGTTTAGGTGCACCGTCCGTTTTTTGCTTGCCGTCTGGGTTAAAGATATGGCACTAACTCTTTATGGTTTCTATCTCCATGTCTCTTCCGCCGTCGACGCTGCTCGGCGTACAATCAGTGACTCGAGAACGCGCGCTCGAGGGTGGGACGTCGGTGGCGTCCCTAGTTGTGGCACGTGGCAGCATTACCAAGGCGCCTTGCGGCCTTTGTCAAAAAACGACGATCGAAGCCTAAGACTCCTTTAGAATCAACGCGACTTCCGAACGAACCCAGTATGTCATTGATTATAAATATGTTATTTGCTAAACCCAGTATATCTATGATGTAGAACACCTTAACTCAAACTTGCTTTGATCGGTGATAAGACTATGACCTCCGAACCCGGGAACGAACCTGACCGCCGCCGCTTCCTGCTGTCCAGCCTGTCCGGCGCAGGCACGGCCTGGATCACACTGAACTGGCCGGCCGTGATGGCAGCCGCCGAGCACGCCGCCCAAGCGGCCAAAGCCGCGGTACCCCCCCAACTCGAAGCTCTCACAGCAGAGCAGGCTGCGGCTGTGGAAGCCATCGCTGCCCGCATTATTCCAACCGACGATTCTCCGGGTGCGCGAGAAGCGGGCGTGATCTACTTCATCGACCGCGCGCTCACCACCTTCGCAACCGAGAGTCTCGCCGACTATCAGAAGGGCCTGCCTGTTTTCGAAGCGAAGACCCGCGAGCTGTTTCCGAGCGTCCAAAGATTCTCCGAAGCCGCGCCTGAACAACAGGACGCTGTGCTCAAGGCGCTCGATGAGCAGCCATTCTTCGAACTGGTTCGCAGCCATACCGTGATGGGTTTTCTATCAGACCCGATGCGCGGCGGGAACCGCGACGGGGTGGGCTGGAAGCTGATCGGCTTTGATAGCAGCCCCGCGTTCACTCCGCCGTTCGGATACTATGACCGCGATTATCGCGGCTGGCAGCCGCCGCCGAAGCAGGAGGGAAAAACGTAAATGCCCCCCCAGGTGGCCTACAAACCGTCGCACAAGGTTGATTTCGTCATCGTGGGTTCGGGCTCGGCGGGCGGCGTTTTAGCCAAGGAGCTTTCCACCGCGGGCTTCTCAGTGGTGGTGCTGGAGCAAGGTCCTTACATTCCCCCGAGCAGTTTTGGCCACGATGAAATTGCCCAAAGCCAGGAACACGCCTTAACGAACAAGCCTGACCTCTCGCCGCAAACCTTCCGGAAGACGCCTCAGGACAAGGCCCAAAAGCAGTTCTCGGCCATCTACGGACGCTGCGTGGGCGGCGGCTCGGTGCACTTCACGGCGAATTACTGGCGGTTTCACGAAATCGACTTTATCGAGCGCAGCCACCGCGGGCCGGTGGCGGGCACGGCATTTGCCGATTGGCCGATCACCTACACGGACATGGAGCCGTACTACACCAAAGTCGAGTGGGAAGTGGGCGTGTCGGGTCTCGCAGGGGCCAGCCCCTTCGACCCCTATCGATCGAAACCTTATCCCATACCGCCGCTGCCGGTGAAGTCGTCGGGAGTCATCTTTGAGCGTGCAGCCTGGAAGATGGGCTGGCATCCGTTCCCTGCGCCCATGGCCATTCTTTCCCAGCCTTACCGTGGGCGGGCGGGTTGCATTTACTGCGGCCGTTGTTTGGGTTTCGGTTGCGAAGTGGGAGCGAAGTCCAGTTCGCTGGCCAGCATGATTCCCCTGGCGCAGCAGACCGGCCGCTGCGAAATCCGCACCGAAAGCTACGCGTTCAAGGTGGAGACTGATCACCACGGCCGGGCGACGGGCGTCGCCTATTTTGATCGCCAACGCCGGCAGCACTTCCAGAAGGCGCGTGCGGTGATCCTTTCCGCCAACGGCGCGGAGACGCCGCGCCTGCTGCTGCTTTCCGCTTCGTCCCGCTTTCCTGACGGCCTCGCGAACTCCAGCGGGTTCGTAGGAAAATACCTGATGGTCAACGGTTTCAGTACAGTGCTCGCCACCTTCGACGAACCGCTGAACGAATACAAAGGCGCTGCCGTGGGCCGCGTGCTCCATGACTTTTACGAAATTGATCCCAAGCTGGGTTTCTATGGTGGCGGCGGACTCGACGCGCGCTTCGGGCAGACTCCCATGGGTTACGCAGTGAATTCCGTTCCCACAGAGGTTCCACGGTGGGGCACGGCCTACAAGCGCTGGCTTGCCGAATCTTTTTCACACAGCATGTTCGTGTCGAGCCACGCCACCTCACTGCCCGTGGAAGCCAACAGCTTTTCGCTTGACCCTGACCTGAAGGACGCCTGGGGCCTGCCAGCGTTGTGCATGACTTACAAGGATCATCCCGATGATCTCAAGACCGTGAAATACCTGCAGGATCGCGCGCTCGAATTGTTGGCCGTTTCACGGGCCAGCAAAGTATGGGTGCGGCCCATTCGGGAACAGACGCACGCCGTGCATCTGCTGGGAACCTGCCGCATGGGCAATGACCCCAAGTTATCGGTAGTCAATGCCGACCACCGCACGCATGACGTGCCCAATCTCTTTCTCTGCGATGGGAGCAGCTTTGTGACTTCCGGTCGTGGCCAGCCTACGATGACGATCCAAGCGCTAGCCTTCCGCGCCGCCGACCGGATCGGCGCGGCTGCGCGCCGCGGTGAAGTGTAACCCGGGATCTCTCTCACCCTGACACTTGCCGCAGAGGGAACGCTCCATCAATCGATGAGTCAATGAACCGGGTCAATGAGTCATTCCATTGGCTCACCGGCTCATTGCTCCACCTCCGCTGATCTAACCTGATCAGATGTGAACCGCCAGCACCGGACAGGAGCCCAACTGAATCACCCGATAGGTGGTTGATCCAAAGAGGGCCAAATCGACAGCGTTGCGGCCACGGACGCCGACGATGATTAAGTCGGCTTGCTCCTCCTGGGCGAGCTGAACGATTTCCTGATAAGGCTTGCCGGTGCGCACCAGCGACTTCACCGTGCACCAGTTCGGGATATCCGCTGGAACCAGTTTCTCGAGCTCTTTCACCGCCTTCGCCGTCGCATCCTGCAGGACCTTTTCGCTGTCGGAATCTTCGAGTACATGGAGCAGCGTGAGCTCCGCGTTGTATTCCATGGCCAGCGAGAACGCATAGCTCAAGGCCCGCGCGGCGTGATCGGAGAAGTCGGTGCAGAGGAGGATCTTGCGCAGGTGAACGCAATCGGACGTGCTGTCGGGTTCTACAAAGTCATGGGCGGGCTTGCGCACCGCCAGCACAGGGCAGTGCGCCTTGCGCAGCACGCGCTCAGTAACTGATCCCATCGTAAGCCGGTCAAGGCCGCGGCGGCCGTGCGTGCCCATCACGATCAGGTCAGCAGAGCGCTCTTCGGCAAAACTAAGAATCGATTCCCAGGGGAAGCCCTGCCGGATGACGCACTCCGGCTGCAATCCATTCCGTGTGTGCGCCTTGACCAGCTCTTGAAGGCCCTTTTCGGCGTCAGTGCTGAGCTGAGACCACGTGTCCTGCAGAGTGGCTTCGGGAAACGCGTAGTAAGGATATGCAGCCTGCAGCGGCTGCACGACGTGCTCGACAAGAAGCTTGGCGCCGTAATGCTTGGCGAGAGAATAGGCGTAATCGTAGGCTCTTCCCGAATACTCGGAAAAATCCACCGGACAGACAATGCGCGCGATGTTCATGGCGATTCACCTCCGGTCGGCAGGCCCTTTCAACCGCCTCCGACCCTTTCAACACCCCTACGTTAATTCGGGCTTGAGCACCAAGCTGTGACGCTTATTACCGCTCTTTGTGACAAATGTCACCGGTGTTTACACCCGCAGCTCGCCGCAAGGTAGCCCTCGGTGAGGCTCGTCACGCCCACTCGTGACACAGGTCACGTTACCGCGACATGGCTCTGAGTATCGTGAGTGTGAGGGAGTCGAGGGCTGCACGAGGGTGGACGCGACGTGCAGCCGGGAGGAAGACATGCCAGAGACAAAGATCATAGTCGCTCTTCAAGACCGCGAACACGTGGAAAGCTTGGTAAAGCTGGCTTGTGAGATGGCCCAAGGTACCGGAGCGGACGTGACTGCACTGCATGTAGTTGAGGTGGGGCTTGGGTTGCCGCTGGATGCCGACGACGCGGCTCTGGACCGCACGGGCCAGCGGCTGCTGGAACTGGCGCACCAAGCGGCTTCGCAGAAGTATCTGAAGGAAATCTCGACGCGACTGGTTCGCGCCCGCGAGGCAGGCCCGGCGATTATCCGTGAAGCCGAAGACCAAGCGGCTGACCTGATCGTTCTCGGCTACCGCCGCAAAAGATCCTACGTGGCGAAGGCCCTACTGGGCTCAGCGGTGGAATACGTCACCAAGCACGCACCCTGCCGCGTGATTGTCCAAACAGTTCCAGCCGCCGCGGTCAAGACGGCTGCCGCCTGAGGCGATCTTCTCCCGTCAGGCATCTGCTTGACCGCAACAGTTCCTTAACGTGATATTCACGCAGCAGTAATGTACCCACGATAGCCCTTTGTTATAACCAAGCCTCGAAGGGGAAATCTACCAGGAGGCTTGCATGAGAGGTACTCGCAGGGTAAGGCTTTGGCTGTCGTTTTCGGTCGCTCTACTGATGATCGCTACTAACGTTCAAGGCGCTGGCAAACCTGGCGCCGAACCCCCGCCGCGACGGACAGCGCCGCAGCAACTTTCAACGGTGAGCCACGTCCTGCTCATCAGCATCGACGGAATGCACGCACTGGATTTCATCAATTGCGCCAACGGAATCGCCGGGGCCAACGGAGGCAATCCTTACTGCCCCAATCTCGCTGGCCTGAAACCAACAGGCGTCAACTATCTCTACGCTTCCACTTCCAGGCCGTCCGATTCCTTTCCCGGCTTAATGGCCATCGTGAGTGGCGGATCTCCGCGCAGCGTGGGAGCGTTTTACGATGTTGCCTACGACCGGTCGCTCGATCCTCCGGCCGCCACGACCGGGAACGGCGTAGCGGGCAGCCCGGGCGCCTGCCTGCCGTACACGACGCCAACGGGAACGACCACGGAGTTTGATGAGGGAATCGACATCAACCAGACGATGCTCAATGGAGGCGCGTCCTCCGGGCAAGGCGGAATTGCCTCGATTGACCCCAGGAAACTGGAACGCGACCCGAGTCAAGGCTGCGCGCCGGTTTATCCGTGGAACTTCGTTCGCATTAATACCATTTTTGGCGTCGTGCACGGCGCTGGTGGCTACACTGCCTGGTCAGACAAGCATCCGTCGTATTCGGCGGTTTCCGGCCCAGGGAACGGAGCCAACGTGGACGACTACTTCTCCCCAGAGATCAACTCGATTCCAATAAATCTGCCAGGTGTAAAAGCGATATCTACCAGTTGCAACCCTCTGCCTGACCAGACCGCCGTGTCGCCGTCGAATGCCTGGACGGATAGCTTCCAGAACGTTCAATGCTACGACGCGCTGAAGGTGAATGCGGTTCTCAACGAAATCAAGGGTAAGACCCACAACGGCTCTGCCCCGGCTCCCGTACCCGAGCTGTTCGGAATGAATTTTCAGGCTGTGAGCGTCGGAGAAAAGCTAGTCGAAAAGACACTGACCCCGACCGTCACCGGGGGCTATCTGGACTCGCAAGGGACACCCACGACGGCGCTGCTCGGCCAGATTCAATTCGTTGACTATTCGATCGGTCAGATGGTGGCTGCACTAAAAGCCGCCGGTCTCTACAACTCCACGCTGATTGTGATTACGGCCAAGCACGGCCAGAGTCCCATCGACTCCTCTCGCTACTTGGGGATCTCGACTGTGACTGGCGATCCCATAACCACGTCGCCGGCAACCATCGCGGACAACTCCGGCTGCCTGCCCGAGTCTGAATCCCCGTCGAATCCCACCGGCATCGGGCCGACAGAGGATGATGTCTCGATGCTCTGGCTCGACAGCCAGTGCACCACTTCACAGGTTGTCGGTATGCTTCAGACGCAATCGCCGTCAACCAGCAATATCGCAGGCATCGGCGAGATTTTCTGGGGACCGGGACTTACGCAGCTTTTCAACGCGCCCGGACTCGGGCCGGGTCTAGACCCCCGTACCCCAGACATTCTGGTGACTCCTAACATCGGCGTGACTTACTCGGGCAGCGGCAAGAAACTGGCGGAACACGGTGGTTTCGCACATGACGACACCAACGTCATCATGTTGCTTTCGAACCCGAGCCTCGCACCTAGCACAATAACCACGCCGGTCGAAACCATGCAGGTGGCTCCAACCATCCTGCAGGCGCTCGGACTGAACCCAAGCAGCCTGCAGAGCGTCCAGCAAGAGGGCACCCAGGTCCTACCCGGACTCTTCTAATCGCGTGCGGACTCGATCAACCAGGCTGTGGGGGGCGGTCGATTGGATCGCCCTCTTCCCTCTTGCGAGTCCTTGTCGCACAGCGATGAGCGCTGGCTCAGTTCTGGCCGCACTGGAACAGTAAGTCCACCACCGCCTGCCTTAACGGCAGGTGCCGTTGCGTTCAGTCGGTTCCAAGCACGCCCAAAAAGCTCAAGGGTCTTCGGTGAATTGGAGACGTATGGGCTCGCCTTGGCCAAACTTGCGCGTGAGCCAATCTTCCATGTCTTGCCGCAGCGCCTCCAACTCCACCCGAAAGCTAACCTCGAGTTGGCCATCGCCGGCAGGCAGGACATCGTCGAATGCCGATCGACCGGTGAAGCTTCGCATGGCGAAGCTATCCAGCCAGGAAAGCGGACAGGGCCGCAACGGCTTGGGCTCAACCACTTCGACCTTTATTTTGCGGGCGAACACTTAAACTGTTAGACGCGCGTTGTCACTCACCCGTGAAGGCGGAACGTCCTATAATCATGGCGAACAACCCGGTCGGCAGCGCCTCAAGACCGGCGCAGCCAGGAGAACCAGCTCTTGGTGGGCTGAGGAGCGAGTGGTTCGGGGCCAAGAGGCAAGGGCTTGTCTTCGATCACTGCCGCCTGGTTGCACCGTAATAAGCGCTCAGCCTCACTCTTGCCCTTCTGAGCCGCGACTCGATCGTAGCATATCGAAAGCAACGGCGGACGGCGCTTGGTGTCATGCGCGTCGGAGGCAAAGAAATGCACCAGGTTGCGCGCAAGCCACATTTCGGAGAGCCGCTGGGCGGTGGTGCCAAAGCGGCCCGTGAGAGACTGGGCGGTAACCTGCACCAAGCAGCCGCGTGCGACCCACTGATAAACCATTTCCGGCTTACGATGCAACACAGCATTTCGCTCGGGATGAGTCAAGATTGGGACGAGGCCTGCCACTTGTAAGTCGTAAAAGACATGATCCATGCTCTCGGGTATGAACTGATCCTCGAACTCCACTAGAAGATAGCGGCCACCGTTGATGGTAAAGCTGCCCCGGTTCTTTGTGACCTCGCGGATGTTGTCGTAGGAGAGATGAAAATCACAGCCCAAAAGGAGTTTAGGTTCCTGCCCGACGGCCGCCTGCAGTTCGCCGAGTTTTTCCTGGTTCACGTTCGGCTGAAAGGGATATTCGTAGTTGCAGTGCGGAGTGGCCACGATGTGAGTAATACCATCGCTCGCCGCCATGCGGCACATTTCAGCCGCCTCGTCCACCGACTTAGCGCCATCGTCCACACCCGGGAGTGGATGGCAGTGAATATCGATCATACTAAGCTCGTGATTCTCAAGATTGGATGCGGGCGAGCTTGGGCGCGTCGAATCTCATTTCGTTGCGCCAGTGGTCGGAGGCAGCGGCTCAACCTCGACGATTTGTTGCGCGTCTCACGCGCGTTCTCGAGACTGGGCCCCTGCTCTGCAACCTCGTATCCGACGCGTTCGTAGGCTGACTTGCAGGAGGCCATGCGTGGATTCGACCACTCATTCCAAGGCCGCCGAGCCCTCATATGGATACAAGTTCACATAGCCAATCCCCAGGAATACTAGAATGTGAAGACCCCGTTCGGTTCTAAACCCGTGGTTTTCGATACACATTGCGATCACAACTGTATATAAATGAATTTGTTAGCGACCTCAGTCTGGGTCCATTGTAACACTGTGGCGCATTGGAACGCGGCGTGCACAGCCTACAGCGATCTCTTGTTGTGGCCCTGCGTATCGCAGAGCCGTGACGGGAGGCGATTTTAGACCCAACACCCGACGCTTGGGGGGAGGTTCTCCCCCCATTTTTTTTTGCTCGCTGAGCGACGTGGGGTTCATTGCACACCGTCTACAAGAACCCGCCTCCAAGTTCCTAAGAATTCTCGCAGAGCAACGCAATTTGGGCGATGATGCTTCAAGGGCGGAATGCTCATGGTTGCGGCTGCTGCTGGGTCAAGCAATGCAGCGTCCCCAATCCCCAAACCAGATCCAAAGAATGAATGCCAAGGACGGGCCGGTCAGTTATTAGTTCCGCCAGGGCGCCCAGCGCGATGCGATCATTTGGATCATTAAACGTCGGCACCAGCACTGCCGCGTTCGCGATGTAAAAGTTCGCGTAACTCGCGGGGAGCCGTTGCCCGTCGAAGTACACTGGCGCCGGCATCGGTAGGGGCGCCACTTCGACTTTGGACCCGTCTTCAAGGTGCATCCCCTGCACGCGCTCCCAGTTCTCTGCTAAGACTCCGTAGTTCGGATCACGCTGGTTCGACTCCCGGCAGAGGACCAAAGTGCGCGGGTTAACGAACCGGCACACGTCGTCGACGTGGCCATGCGTGTCATCTCCGGCAATGCCCCGTCCGAGCCACAGCACGTTGGAGGCACCCAGGTAGTCCGCGACCACCCTCTCGATTTCCTCGCGCCGCAGCCCAGGATTGCGTGGCTGCATATGCTGGTCAAGCAAACATTCTTCTGTTGTCACCAGCGTGCCGCGGCCGTTGCCATCAATCGCTCCACCTTCCAGGACGAATTTCTTGCCATTCACCGCCACAGGAAAGAAGCGGTGCCCGAGTACGCCCGACACATCGCGAGCCACAGCCGCGTCGAGCCTGCAGTTCCGGTACTTGGCCCAACCGTTAAAGTGAAATCCCGCTATCGCCAGCTCATGATCGCGCTTTAGGAATAACGGGCCCGAGTCGCGCGTCCATGCCCGATCCGTCGGGATGCGGAAGAACTCAACGTCGCCCCCAGCCCCAACGCGATCGAGGATGTCTCGGGCGCGTTTCTCATGCGCCGCGGACTGCACGAGCACCCGTACTTTCTCGCCCTTCACGAGGTGGCGGACGATTTCTCCGAACACCCACGGTATGGCCGCAAACTTTCCAGGCCAATCCGCGGTGTGGTGGGGCCAGCCGATCCATGTGGCTTCGTGCCTCTCCCATTCGGCGGGAAAGCGAAACCCCAAAGCCGCAGGAGTCTCTTCTTCGGGTGACGGGTGCGGCGTTTCGACCTTGCGATTGGGAGCGCGGGACGAGGCCGCGGCTGAGGCGCCGCGCCGCTGATGTGCCTTTGGGGTGCCTGGGGAATCTTTCACGGCGTCTCGTCATCCAAGTAGCGCTTGCCCAGACCAGAGTACGAATCCACCCGACGGTCGCGCAGAAATGGCCAGTTGCGCCGCACGTCCTCGATGCGCTGGGGATCAACTTCAGCCAACAGAATCTCCTCCCCGTCAGTCGAGGCTTCCGCTACCACCACCCCGAAGGGATCTGCGATGAACGATGAACCCCAAAATTCAATGCCCGGCGGCTCACTGCTTGACCCTTCGGCGGCCTTGAGCTTTTCATGCCCTACGCGATTGACAACAGCCACATAAACACCATTAGCGATGGCGTGGCCGCGCTGGATGGTACGCCAGGCATCGCGCTGGGCAACACCGTACTTCTGCTTTTCATGCGGATGCCACCCGATCGCCGTAGGGTAGAAAAGGACTCCCGCGCCACGCAGGCTTTGGAGCCGCGCTGCCTCCGGGTACCATTGGTCCCAACAGATCAGGGTGCCAATTCGGCCCACGTTAGTGTCAAAAGCAGGGAAACCAAGGTCGCCCGGCGTAAAGTAATACTTCTCGTAATAGCAAGGATCGTCCGGAATGTGCATCTTGCGGTAAAGTCCGCGCATTTCACCGTTGGAATCGAGCACGACGGCGCTGTTGTGATAGAGCCCTGCCGCGCGCCGCTCGAAGACAGGCGCCACTACCACCACGCCTGACTTCTGCGCCGCAGCAGCGAGAGCCTGAGTGGTAGGGCCGGGGATGGGCTCGGCCAGGTCGAAGAACGCCGCATCCTCCCTTTGACAGAAATACTGGGAGCGGAACAATTCGGGAAGGCAAACCACGCGGGCACCCTGTCGCGCGGCCTCTTGGACGCGGTCGAGCGCCTGCTCAAGATTCGCGGCCGGCTCGGGTGAACAGGCCATTTGAACCAAACCGACGACGAACTTTTCACTCATCAACCGGCCTCAAGGCACCGATTTTACAGGCAACAGCAGCGGGTGTCACTTGGAAACCGACGCCGCGAGTTGGCCGCGCCCTTTGTCCGGCCGATGTGCTAACGCCCCAGTCTGCCGACCGCGCATAAACTCCACACGTCAGATCACTGAAGATTTACCGGCTCGCCCTCGAAACCCGAGGAGCGCAAGATCCACGTGCGCCTTGACTTTCGGGCGTGGCGCTGACTACAGTCCAAGTTAGGGAGGATACACCGCTTGCGGCCGCTTACAGGGCAGAGGGAAGGGTCTTGAGCTATCTCAAGCGCAAGGTCCTTGCCATCCAAGACGGCAGCTACCTGCTCGCCAATGCCTCGCGCGCGCTTGTTACGAGGCCGCGCTACCCCCTCGACACCTTGATGCAGATGGACGTGATCGGTGTGGGTTCGCTGCCGATTGTCCTGCTGGTGGGCTTTTTCACTGGAGCAGTCCTTGCCCTTCAAAGCTATCGAAGTCTCGCGCGCTTCGGCGAGGTCAGCATCCTAGGCCAGATGGTGGCTCTTTCGGTGGTGCTCGAGTTGGGACCGGTGCTGACCGCTGTTGTGGTCGCCGGCCGCAACGCCTCCGGCATCGCATCGGAACTAGGCTCCATGTTGGTGAGCGAACAGATTGACGCCCTGCGCGCCATGGGAACTGACCCGGTGCGCAAACTCGTGGCGCCGCGTCTTTATGCCACACTCATCACCGTGCCGCTGCTGACCGTGATCTCGGATTTCGTGGCCATGATCGGAGGCTCCTTTATTGCGGTCACCACCGCCCACCTGACGGCCGCCCAGTATTGGAGTTCGGCATACCAGAACCTCGACTATCACGACCTGACGCAGGGCCTCATCAAACCGGTTGTGTTCGCGCTGGTGATCGCGATTGTGGGTTGCTACTTCGGGCTCAACACAACGGGCGGTACCGAGGGCGTGGGACGCTCCACCACTCAGGCCGTTGTTGTCTCCATCGTCCTCGTGATCATGCTGGACTTCCTGATTACGCAGTTCTTGATCGGGATTGGGTTCGCGTAAAACCAGGAGCGGTTGGTTGGGCCGACCCTCGGGTCGGACTTGGCCGGGGCAAGCCCCGGCCCTACAAGGCGACGACGGCTGTTTTTCGACCCTGTGTGGGAACTCGTAGATTCCCGCTTTCGCGGGAACGGCTGCGTGGAAGTCCTTTCGGGTTCGCAATGAGAAACCCAGCCCAAACACAGCCGGCCAGGCGTTAGCCTGAACCGTTCGTTCCGCGCGAGGCTGAGTGGCGACATCCCCTTACGTTCCATCTGCTATCGACCGGCCTCCGCCTCCCGCCATCGCGCTCCGCAACGTCGTTCTCTCTTTCGACGCGAAGCGCGTGCTGCGTGACGTCTCATTCGAGGTTCCAAGGGCCGGGACGTTGGTCCTGCTCGGGGTATCAGGCTCCGGGAAGTCCGTGTTGCTGAAGCTGATTTTGGGCTTGCTCAAGCCAGACTCGGGAGAGGTGCGCGTCGAGGGGGAAGACCTGGTGCCGTTGCACGAGACCGAGATTAACGCCTTCCGGCAGCGGATGGGCATCGTATTTCAGGAGGGCGCTTTGTTTGATTCGCTCTCCGTCTACGAAAACGTCTCATACCGGCTGCGGGAAGAAGGCGGGCACGATGAGGCGGAGATCCGCGAGCACGTACGGCAGGTCTTGAGCTTTGTGGACATGGAAGACGCCATCGACAAGATGCCGGCGGAACTCTCGGGAGGCATGCGCCGCCGGGTGGCTATCGCGCGAGCCATCAGCAGCCAGCCCACCATCATGCTCTATGACTCGCCGACGGCCGGGCTCGATCCCGTTACCGCACACACCATTAACACTCTCATCGTAAAATCGCGCGACACCCAACACGTGACATCCATCATTGTGACTCACCGGATACAGGACGCCCTGATGGTCTCGAGCTTCGTCTTTTCCCCTGAGAAGCAAGGCCTCGTGCCAGCAGCGGCGAAGAACGGCGATAGGGCGGCCGGCGGTACGCAATTTTTAGTCCTCAGGGATGGGTCGGTCTACTTTAGCGGTAATCGCGAGGAGCTGCTTGCATCCCCCGATTCTTATCTGCGCCGATTCGTTGAATGACTGACGGCTGCTACAGCAATAAAGGCAGTTCAAATGGCAAAGAGCAAAGTTCAAATTGCAAATCTGACCGGGAAGCGCGCGGAAAAAATCGCGCCACAGCGGCCGAACATTTGAACTTTGTCCTTTGCCTTTTGCCATTTGAAATGCTTTTCACCACGCACGTTAGGCCTTCTGATTTGGACGGTTATTTTGATTGCTCGGTACGGGAAAGCGAGATTGTAAATGCCTCAGCGACAGGAAATCCAGTGGGCTCAACTTCGAGTGGGAATCATGGTGGCAGTAGCGCTGATCATTCTCGTCGTGGCCATCTTTTTCGTCAGCGGCCAGATTGGATTCGTCACTCGGAAGTACACTTTGCTCGCCTATTTCCCATCGGCCGAGGGGCTGCGCCCCGGGTCGCAGGTTAGCCTGGCCGGAATTCCGGCCGGCTCCATCAAGGACGTTCGCCTTTCCGATTCCCGCGATCCCAATCGCGCGGTGGAGCTCGCACTCAGCATTCCGAAGAAGTTTCAGCACGAAATCCGGGCCGATTCCGTCGCGAACGAGACCACGGCCGGCCTCCTGGGCGAAACCTTTATCGACATTTCCCGCGGCAGTCCAGACCAGCCTGAACTTCAGGACGGTAGTGAGATCAAGACTCTCCAAGAGGCGGATATCAAGCGCATCGAACAGAACGCCAACGATGTGATTTCCAATTTAAACCAGCTCAGCCAGCGGCTGAATGACATTACCAACCAGATCACTCAGGGCAAGGGCTCCATCGGCAAGCTGCTTTACGACGAAACTTTCTATAACCGCCTGAACCAATTACTCAACGGCATGCAGACGATGGTGAACAACCTCCAGCAAGGGCAGGGCACCCTGGGTAAATTTCTGGTGGATCCCACGCTTTATGACAAGGCCGTAGCAACCGTGGATCATCTGAATGCGCTTGTGGACGATGTGCAGAAGGGCCAAGGCACGATGGGGCGCCTCATGGCCGACCCCGCGGTGTACAACCAATTGAAAGACATCACTGCCAAGATGAACACGCTGCTTGACAACATCAACAAAGGACAGGGCACGCTGGGCAAACTGGTGACGGACCAGCAACTCTACGACCGC
The DNA here is from genome assembly GCA_035578005.1 of Terriglobia bacterium. Taxonomy (GTDB): domain Bacteria; phylum Acidobacteriota; class Terriglobia; order UBA7540; family UBA7540; genus Gp13-AA77. The sequence goes on along the minus strand of DATJYK010000085.1, from coordinate 9,973 downwards.
GTGAACTCTACCGTGGGTCACGTCGATTCCATCACCGCGCGGATGGACCAGGGCACTGGCACGCTGGGGAAGCTCTCGACCGACGACACGTTATATAAGAACCTTGCCGCCAGCAGCCAGTCTCTACGGGAGTTCCTGGACGAGTTCCGCAAGAACCCCAAGAAGTATCTTCAGATTCGCGTCCACATTTTCTAGATGCTACGCTGTCATCTCAGCCTCCCTTAGCCGCGTTCGATCCGGGACGGCGGATCGTGCCGCCGTAAGTGAATATAGCATGCCCCGTAAGCCCATGTCAATAGGAATGTTATATTACGGTCTATGCTCTCAATGTAGCCTACTTCTGAGAGACTCTGATCGCCGTAAGTCAGATGGTTTACGCGGGAGATCGCTGGGAGGAGAACTTTAGGCGACTCAGAGGCTTTCCGCGAACGGCGGACGGCGGACGGGCCGCTGGCCCGTGAAATCAGGCCGGCAACCCACACCCGGCGTGGCCGGAACCTCGAAAAAGAAACCGACAGGGCCACCCTACTCAGGGCCCGAACCAGGCTGGCGGCTGGCCAGGTATTGCTTCGTATGTGCAAGCAAAGCAGCAGCTTGCGGCATGGACTCGACAGCTTTGGCCACCAGCGGATCGCCTTCGGCTTCGAGTTTCGATTCCTGGTCGCGTCCATAAACAATCTGCACCAACTGATTGCGCAACCTTTGCTTTAGGAAGTCGAGGTTTTCTGCAACCTGGGCAGGGCTCACGCGGACGTTCCGGCTGGCGAGATATTCGTTGAACCCGTCAACCACCTCGGGCGTCACCTGAAAGTCGCGCGGAATGGTCTTGTGGATACCCAGGTAGCGTTGAGAGAAATCGTAAATGGCGTCCGCGTCAGCAAGTTTTTGCTGCACCGCGTTGAGAGTTGGGGGGGCCACCTCAATATCCGGCGTGATTCCCCCTCCGCCGAACACTTCCCGGCCGCCGTCGGTATGGCGTACCTGGTCGTGCGGAGCCGCGTTGCCTTCGGCTCGGATGTAGTAATCGTAAAGCGACACATTCTGGTAATCGCGCTGGATCAACCGGCCGCTCGGAGTGTAGTAGTGGGCGGTAGTCAGCGCGAGCCCGGTGTGCTCGCTGAGCAAGTAGACGGACTGGACGAGGCCCTTGCCAAAGCTGGGCTCACCCACCACCAGCGCGCGGTCATGATCCTGCAAGGCTCCGGTGACGATTTCCGCGGCGCTGGCCGTGTAACGGTTCACCAGCACCACCATCGGGTATTCCCGGCGCTGATTGCCCCGCGTCGCGAGATAGCGCCTCTCCCGCGAGGCACGGCCATATTGGTAAACGATAAGCTGATTCTTCGTCAGGAAGTGATCAGAAACGTCTACGGCCTGGTCCAGCAGTCCGCCGGGATTTCCTCGCAAGTCAAGCACGAGGCCCTTGAGGTTGTCGGCGTCCAGGCTCTTCAGTGCGGCCGTAAGCTCATCGTCCGTGGTCTCGTCGAACTCGGTGATCCTGACGTAAGCGATTCCGGGCTTTAGCAGGAAGGCATCTTCGATTGTGGGATTATGGATTTCGTCGCGAACAATACTGAACTCCACCGGCTGTTCATACCCTTGCCGCTCAACTGAAATCTGCACCGTTGTACCCTTGGGGCCGCGGATGAGGTTCGCCACACGGGACGTGTCAAGACCTTCCACGCTCTTGCCGTTGACCTTGCGGATGAAGTCTCCAGGCCGGACGCCGGCCTTGAAGGCAGGCGAGCCTGGAACCACGGACGGAATGAGCGAGGAAAGCTTGCCGGAGCGGTCCAGGCGCGCGACGATGCCCATGCCGACGCCGAAGTATCTCCCGGCCTGCTCCTCTTGTTTCTGGGCGAACGTGCGAGGACCAAAGAAATCCGAATGGGGATCAAGAGTGCGAAGCATTCCGGGGATGGCCCCCACCGGACTGCCGAGCACGTCCATGCCATAAATAGCTTTGTTGGGATCGAGGGACTCCGCGTACTCGCGTTCAACAACGCCGTAAACGCGCGTGAACTCCTTGAGCTGGGCCTGCACCTCCGAATCGCTTCCGTTCACAGGTGTGGCCTGAACCCGCGGACCGTAGAACTCTCCCGCCAACGACCCTGCCGCGACAGCAGCGACAATGACCCACACCGAGCCCGGAATGCGCTTCATGACACGTCCTCCCACAGCTTGCGAGTGCAGTCCCGAAATTGATCCGGTCCTCCAGCGGGCCAGCGAGCCTGTCGCACGAGTGAATTGGTATTATGCGGCAATTTCGGCTCAAAGGGAAGCGCTCCGATCCTTCGGTAGTGTCGTGGCACGGGCATCCTGCCCGTGTTATTTCATGGCCAAGATGGCCATGCCACCTCAAACTGAGACACCACCGATCCTTCTCATCATTTCTCCGATGCCTCGTCGCAGGCTCGCGAAGTGTTCGACCTGAAACCAACGAGCCCACGCCCAACCGCCGGGCGAAGCTCGGGTTCGTTTCTTGCGTTCGTTAGGTTCGTTTTCTGATTTTGCGCGTTTTTTCCCTCGAAACTCAGGTTCGTTTGGGTTCGTTTTCGAACGCCAATTTGGCCCCTTTTTGGCTCCTATCCGTATTTGAATCTGCTGGTTACAGCTTTGGGTTCGTTTTTTCGACTCGTTTGGGAAATAAGCCACCGAATCTCGATTAACCTACGCTGCAACAACATGATACAAGTTTGGGTTCGTTAGCGGGCATAGGGTGCCCCCCGGGGGGGGTGCCTCGTCAGGACCCAGTTTTCCTCCATCCGACTTCGCGCACCCCGGGGCACTCAGGGGTGGTTGGGGGCTCCGACTTCGAAAACTCGCTATATTGTTCAGATCCCGCTCCGATCAGACGTCTGGACCTCAGGCGAACGAGCCCGCGCCCAACCACCGGGCGAAGGGTGGGGTTCGTTTCTTGGGTTCGTTTCCTGATTTTGCACGCCTTTTCCCTCGAAACTCAGGTTCGTTTGGGTTCGTTTTCGAACGCCAATTTAGCCCCTTTTTGACTCTTATCTATATTTGAATCTGCGGGTTATGGCTTTGGGTTCGTTTTTTCGACTCGTTTGGCAAATAGGCCACCGGATCTCCGTTAACATACGCTGCAACAACATGATACAAGTTTGGGTTCGTTAGCGCGCATAGGGTGGTACCCGGGGGGTCTTCCTTCTCGCACCCCCCCTGCACCCCATCGACACTCAGGCTGAAGAAGCCGCGAAATTTCCGCACCCCAGGGGGACGGGGGTGGTTGCGGGCTCCGACTCCAGAAACTTGCCGTATTTGTTCAGATCCTGCTCCAATCAGACGCCTAGCAGCATGATGAAAAACGGCGTACGATTCATGTCATTTCGAGCGCAGCGAGAAATCTCGCTCTGACAAGAGAAGACTTACGAGATTTCTCGCTGCGCTCGAAATGACATGAATCGGGTTTTTTCATCATCCTGCTAGAGTAACTTAAAGTTTGGCCAAAAGCATACTGAGTCCTGCGTTGCGTGAAAACTTGTGCATTCCCGCTTACGCGGGAGTGATTGCGTCGAGGGGAGCCCAAAATCCAAAGGTGCCACCCCGGCGTGAGAGGGCGGCCCGGGCAGAAACTAAACTCGATTTTTCACGCAGACTCAACTGCCGGGTTTGGGTTATTCCCGCAAGCGCTTGCATCGCGAAAGGGTTTTGCACGGTACAAATGCCTTCCCGATGCCGTTCCCTTCAGGTTAAGATGGCCCTAGCATGGCCCCCCGCAAAACGCTGCTGCTGGCGCTCGCATTCATTGTCTTCATCGGTGTTTCCGGCTGGATCACGGAGCGCGCCAAGCAGCTCGATCTGCCCTCGGACGTGGGCACGGACAGCGAGCTCATCGGCAGCCCCGCGCCTGACTTCACCTTGAAAGCTCTCGATGGGCGCGAGGTGAAGCTCTCGGATTATCGCGGCAAGGAGACCGTGGTGGTGGCGTTCTGGGCAAGCTGGTGCGGGCCCTGCCGCATGGAGATGCCTTCCCTTCAATCGTTCTACGAGCAGCATCGCGGCAAGGGCGTGGAGGTTCTGGCGCTCAGCATCGACGATGACCCCTCGCTGGCCCAGAAATACGCCGAACAGAGTCATCTGCCCTTTCCCGTCCTCATTGACAACAACCAGGACGCGGCGAGCCAGTACCACGTGGAGGGAATTCCCGTAATTTTCGTGGTGGATCCCACGGGCAAGGTGCGGTTCGCGTTGGAGGGACTCAATCCCTCACTGGAGACGGTGCTGACCGCAGAGCTCAATTCGGGCGGGTTCGCGCCTCCGAAGCAGAAATAACCGGCGTTCGGAACATTCATGACTGCCGCCATCGAGCTCGATAACCTCAGCGTCTCTTACTATGCTGGCCGGGTTCCTGGCACCTAGCCACCAGCGATGGCGCCGATCACCATAAAGGGTTCCTTGCCCGAGGCGACCGCATCAGGCAACAGCGCGTCCGGCGGTTCGTGCGACAGATCCTCCTCGCAGGCGAAGAACCGGATGAACGCGCGGCGCTTCATCGTGCCATGCTCGCGGATCGTCCCGCGCAGCACTGGATAACGAGACTCGAGGGCGTCGAGCACCGAGCGCTGTGTGACCGCACCTTCGATTTCTAGCGTGACTTCGCCATCGAGTTTAGCCAATGCACGAAGATGAGTAGGTAACATGACTCGGATCATTGCAGTGTCTGAACCTCGACCGGCAATGCCGCCGGAAGGTCATGCGCGCACCCGAGCGCGAAAGCAAGCGCAGCACAGACTTCACTCATTCGCTCTGGGCTGAGCATGGCCACTCTCCGGCCAAGACGGTGTTTTGGCACCGTGATGACGTTGTATAAATTGACGGCGCATCGCCCTTTCATTCCGTCCGCCTCATTTAATCGGACCTCTGAGGGCACGTCGCGAATGGTCGAGGTGATCGGCGCCACCGTGACCCGGGCCAGATACGGGATTGCTCCCTCCGTGGTCATGACAACCACCGGTCTTTCCTTGTCTGGACCGGGAAAGCGATACAGCCGAATCTCCCCGCGTGTTATCGCTCTGGCCACGCTGCCACCCGCTCCCACATTTCAGCATCCGCGGGGTCGTCTGGGTGTCGGCGATATCCTTCGCGATCGCGGGCTTCCAGGTCCTGGACCTTAAGCTGCTTCAGGTACTCGCGCAATGCCTGACGGACGAGCGCCGAACGATTCACCCGCGCCCGCTTAGCAGCACTATTGGTCGCCCGGAGCAGTTGAGAATCTAATACAACTTGAATGGTCTCCATGCTGTGGAGCTTACTCCACAGTCGATTCCACAGTCAACGCGCTGCTCGTGCCAGTGGTGGGTCAGTTTGCCGTAGCGGCGGCCCCTGTGGCCGCCCAAGTAACAGCACTGCCTTGAAATGGGCGGCCACAAGGGCCGCCCCTACGGCAAACTAAGCCTACTTATTGCAGCGTTTGCACCTCCACCGAGAGCACGGGCGGAAGATCATGAACGATGGCTGACCAATTGTCTCCGGAATCGGCGGAAACGTAAACCTGCCCGCCGGTGGTGCCGAAATAGACGCCGCACTTATCGAGCTGGTCCACCGCCATGGCGTCGCGCAGCACGTTCACGTAGCAGTTGCGCTCCGGCAGGCCCTTGGCGAGTTCCTCCCATTCGTTGCCGCCCGAACGGCTGCGGTAAACGCGCAGTTTGCCATCGAGCGGGAAGTGCTCGGCGTCGCTCTTGATGGGCACCACGTAGACGGTCTCCGGCTCGTGGGCATGAACGTCGATGACGAAGCCGAAGTCGGTAGGCAGGTTGCCGCTGACCTCGCTCCACTGATCGCCCGCGTTGTCACTGCGCATCACGTCCCAGTGTTTCTGCATGAACAGGTGCCCGGGGCGCGAAGGGTTCATGGCGATATGGTGGACGCAGTGGCCCACTTCCGCCTCGGGATCCGGGATGTACTGGGACTTCAGGCCGCGATTGATGGGCTTCCACGTCTGGCCGCCGTCGTCGCTGCGGAAAGCGCCGGCGGCGGAGATGGCGATGTAAATCTTGCCGGGATCACTCCGGTCAAGAATGATGGTGTGCAGGCACATGCCGCCTGCGCCCGGCTGCCACTTGGGACCCGTGCCGTGGCCGCGCAGCCCCGCGAGCTCCTGCCAGGAATGAGCGCCGTCCGTTGAACGGAACAGGGCCGCGTCCTCGATGCCGGCGTAAACCGTGTCGGGATCGGTGAGTGACGGTTCCAGGTGCCACACGCGCTTGAACTCCCACGGGTGCTGCGTGCCGTCATAAAACTGATGTGTGGTGAGGGTTTTCCCTGTCTCCGTGGAGGTGTCGTAGACGAATCGGTTGCTCTCGCCCATCGGCCAACCTTGCGGCGAGGTCGTCACCCCGCCTCCAGGCGCTTCCCAGGTTTTGCCGCCGTCGCTCGACCGCTGAATCACTTGCCCGGACCAACTGCTCGTCTGCGACACGTAGATCCGGTTGGGATCGGCGGGCGAGCCTTTCATGTGAAAGATCTCCCAGCCCGCGAAGAACGGCCCGCTAATGTCCCATTTTTCACGCTTTCCATCCGACTCCAGAATGAATGCCCCCTTGCGTGTGCCTGCCAATACCCTAACTTTGCTCATACAACGTCTCCTTTTTGAGTTAGACTCCTTGTTCGTGGTCCCGAGCAGCTCGCAACAGTGAGACGCGCCGCTTGGTCTCTCAGTGACCTCTGTGCCCAAAAACGCCAAGACACGGAGTTCATGGAAGCTCCGTGGCCAGAGTGTTGACGCATTTTGGGCACAGACGTCACTGAAAACCTTTGTTGGGTTGCAGCGAAGGCGCGCTAGGTAGCCCGCACTCCAGTCTGATACCGCCGCGCCACACTCTCCCGTATAGTTATCGCTCGGGCAGCCTCGAAATCGACAGGCCTCGGCAAAATTTGCGCCGCTTTGTCGGTTGCCGGCATCCGGTTGCGGACGCCTCATTCTTGCCCGTAGGCTTGCTTCAGCGCGCCAATGTCAATCTTCCTCATTTGCAGCATGGCCTGCATCACTCGTTTGGATTTCTCAGCGTCTTTGTCTTGCAAAAACTCGATCAGGACGTCGGGAACGATCTGCCAGGATACGCCGAACTTGTCTTTCAGCCAGCCGCATTGGCTTTCCTGGCCTCCCTCCAAGAGTTTTTCCCAATATTCGTCCACTTCTTCCTGGGTTTCGCAGTGAACGACGAATGATACGGACTCGTTGAACTTGAATATCGGGCCGCCGTTGAGAGCCGTGAATGGCTGGCCATCAAGCTCGAAGCCGACTGTCATCACGCTCCCAACCGGACCGGGCGACCCCTCCATGTACCGAGCGACACCTGTGATCTTCGAATTCTTGAAGATGGACGTGTAGAATTTCGCTGCCTCCTCGGCCTGAGTGTCGAACCACAGGAATGGTGTGATTCTTGGCATTGTGTCATGCGCCTTTCTTGAAGATTCGCGGGCCGTCCTCCCTCGCTGTCGCCGAAAAGCCCTGTCAAGGAAACTGTCCGGCACAAATCCCCCGCGCTAGGCCGCGCCGCTCTGCCGAAGATAATCGGCTACCTCGGTCCGCCCGCCATGCTCGGCCCAGCCCAGGGGCGTCCCCTCGAAGATGGTGTCTTTTATGTCGAGCTTGGCTCCTTTTTCTACGAGCAGCCGGACCACTGCTTCGTGGCCCGCGGCTGCCGCCTGATGCAGGGGCGTGCAATGCGAGTGGGTTCCTTTGGGATTGTATCGGTTGGGATCCTCTCCGGCGTCGAGTAGCAGCCGGACCATCTCGACGTGGCCGTGCTGAGAGGCAAATACGAGGGCGCGATGGCGGTCCTCGCCTGAGGCACCTGCCAGCAGTTCGCGGGCCCGGTCAGTACGGCCGAGACCTGCGGCCGCCGAAAGGCTGTCCACTCGCGCCCCACGCCGGACGAGAGCGTGGGCAGCGTCCAGGTACCCGAAAACGAGAGCCGTCATTAACGGCGAAACCCAATGTCCTGAGCCGCGTCCTTCAATCGCCGCTCCCCAGTCGAGTAGCTTGTCCACAAGCGGCACTTGCAGTCCAGCCGCCGCGGGATGGCAGCTCGAGACCAGCAGGCTCATGGTGGTACACCTGCCGCCGTAAAGGTCGGCCAGGGCATCAACCTCAGCATTGGCTTGGAGCAGGGTTTCCGCTACCGCCACCGCGTTGGCCGGACACTTTTGCCGATAGCCTTCGGTGCCGTTGGCGGCAACGTAGTGAAGGAGCGTGGCGCGATGTGCGGGTGGGTCAAAATGCGTGATCCGCTCCGAACGCGCGTGGGCCAAGTCGGGATGCGCAGCCAGCGCCGCCTGCAGCGCATCGAGGTCCCCGGAAATCACCGACTCCACGGCGGCTTCGAACCGGTAGGCCGCGGAGGTCTTCTGGGCTACCGACTCCGCGTACTTCGCCAGCGCCAGCCAGTCGTGAAAATCGTACCAGCGCGCCAGCACCAGCTCGGCATCGGCAAGCTCCAGCGTAACGGCGCGAATCTCGGAGTCCGGCAGCTTCTTCGGCAGCCACGGCACACGCTCGTCAAGAAATTTCGGGTGTTTCGTTTTGACGATGTGGATGGCACCGGCATCCCCCGCCTTCCAGCCCTTAAATAGCGCAGCGGCCTGTGCCTGGTATTCGTGGAGGCTGGAGTCAAATGGCAGATGGTTGAAGTCCATCAGCGACCTCCTTGGGGCTGGTGCTGCCTTTTGCCAGGGCGCATGCTGGCCGTGATCCCCTCTGCGGTGGGCTTGGCGCCTTCCACAAACCACGGCAACAGGGGAGTGGGGTCACGGTCGAGCCAGCGTCGCCGGACCTCCGCCAGCACGTGCTCGCGATTCTTGGCGAGGTTTAGAATGACGTCGCACGGCGCCCCCGTGTGCTCGTGCCGGGCTCCCCAGATCAGCAGTTCCAAAAGCACCGGCGCGAGATCGATCCCCTTTTCGGTCAGCCGGTAGTTTACCCTACGGTGGTCTCCGGGTTCAGGTTCCGCTGAGATGATGCCCGCTGCTTCGAGTTTCTGCAGCCGGTCGGCCAGGATATTGGTAGCGATCCCCTCACCCGCACCCTGAAACTCACTGAACGTCCGAAGGCCGCGAACCATTAGGTCGCGCACGATCAGCAGCGACCAGCGGTCTCCGAGCAGCTCGAGCGAGATACTAACCGGGCACCCGGAGCGGCGTCTTCGCTTCGGCTTTCCAGGCACCGGGATAAGTTATCAAGGTCGCTTGCAAAATGCAAGCTAATATTGAAGACCCTCGATGACCTGTAGGGCCGGGGCTTGCTCCGGCCAAAGCGCGCCCAGCAACACACAGGAAAGGGCTGGGGCAGGCCCCGGCCCTACAATACATTCAGTCTTAGCAGGTCGCCCGCAACACGACAGCCGCGTTAAGGCGTCCTCACAAGCGGCAGCTCAACGAAGCTTCGCGACTCGGGCGAGTGGTACACACGCTGCGTGGCTCTTCGATAGTCCCCCGGTTTAGCCCAGAAGATGTTCGGGACGAAAGTTTGCGGATTGCGGTCGTAGAGCGGAAACCAGCTTGACTGCACCTGCACCATGATGCGGTGGCCAGGCAGGAAAACGTGATTGGCGGTAGGCAAATCAAACCGGTAGTTCACGACTTGGCCGGACGGGATGGCCTGGGGATGGTCCCAGCCCGAGTAGTATCGGCCGCGGAAAATATCGGCCGAAACCATTAATTGGTATCCGCCCATTTCCGGCTGACTGGCCACTTCGTCTGGGTATACATCGATCAACTTCACTACCCAATCAGAGTCTGTCCCGCTCGTCGAGGCGATCAAACTCGCAACCGGCTCACCGCTGATCTTCACCGGAGCCGTGAGAACATCGGAAGTGAACGTCAGCACATCCGTTCGGCCGGAGGCCTCGCGCTGGTCATCCACGAGCCACTCCGGCCAAGTCAGGCCCTTGGCCTCATCGTAACCAATAGGTCGGATGGGGCGTTTGCGAAAGGGCACCGGCTTGGCAGG
>DATJYK010000084.1:0-2928 GCA_035578005.1 Terriglobia bacterium | reverse complement strand
GAGTATCGCTTTGTGCGGCGCTACTTGGAGCGTCGTCCCCAGGCGCCCCTCACTCTTCAGCAAGTCGATCCGCTGATCCGTGAGCTAGTGCAGTACCGCGATCTCATTCAGCAACGCTGGCAGGAGCAAGAGCGCCAAGGTTCGCTCTTCGAAGCCCTGCCGGAAGAAGGACCGCCCTCTTCGCCGCCGGTATCCACCTGAGTGGCACAAGGGGCACAGGCCGCCGCGCGCGCTCCGCGCGGCGGAGAGCTTCACCTTCGAAAGAAGGACTCGAACCGTGGATTGAGGAGAGGAGACAATTGCATGAATCTCGTAGAGTTAACTCGTGCTTTAAAGCAGCTCCGCCTGGGCGGAATGGCCGCCGTGCTCGAAACACGCCTCCGTCAAGCCCAGGCCGAATCCCTGGCGCCTCTCGACCTGATCTCCTGCCTGGTCTCCGATGAACTGACCCGGCGGGCCGACCGACTGCTGGAACGCCGGCGCAAACAGGCCGAGTTCCGTGACCCGCTCAAGACCCTCGACAACTTCGACTTCACCTTCAATCCCAAGATGAATCGCAGTCTGGTCTTCGAGCTGGCCACCGGCGCTTTTATTGCCCGGCACGAGGACGCACTATTTCTCGGTCCACCGGGGACGGGCAAGAGTCACTTGGGGCAGGCGATCGGCCAAGCGGTCATCCAGCAAGGTTATAAGGTCTTCTACCGCGAAGCTCATATCCTGCTGGAAGACTTGGCCGATGCCACTCTGGACGGCAGCCGTAAAGAGTACCTAGAATCTCTGGCTTCGGTGCCCTTGCTCATCCTCGATGACTTCGGCATGCGCAAGCTACCCCTGACCGCTGCCGAAGAGTTGCTGGAGATCATCATGCGTCGCTACGAGCGAGCCAGCACCCTGCTGACCTCCAACCGCCCGGTCGAAGACTGGGGTAAGTTGTTAGGGGATGCGGCGGCCGTCAGCGCCATGCTCGACCGCCTTCTTCACCACGGTCACGTATTGAAGTGCGGCCCGAAAAGCTGGCGCACCAAAACAGGCTTGCCGAATGAGCATCAGGTAAGGTAGAAGAACCTTAGTCCCGGATCGGGTTCGTTGGCCGGTTTTGACCTGATCATCGTTGGCCGGTTTTGAGGTGATCACCGAGGTTTTCGACGACAAGAATTTGGGAGGTCTGAGGGCCTCAAGAGATAAAACCGTGACCCCGGGTACGACGGGCGGGAGCCAGAGGCGGATCAACTGCTGTCCACGGCAGCTGGCGAGGAGAGACTGAGGCGAAGGAGGCGGAAGAAGGCGATCGGAGAGCGCACCGGGTGCGAGCCCCGATGCAGGTAGCGGAGCCGGTAAAGGCGCTCAATGGTCAAGGCCAGGGCGATCAGCAGCCAAGTGAGCAGCAGGCTGTTGGGGTGATGATGGCAGATATGCTCCAAGCCATGACGGTTCTTGGCGTCGTTAAAACCCTGGTTCTCGATCTCCCAGCGACTTTTGGCCAACTGAAACAGGGTGCGACTGCTCAGTCGGCGGGCGGGAAAATCGGTCAACCAATAAGCTTCCACCACTTCGCCGCTGGCTTTGTGTTGGCGATAACGCAAGACGCGGACGGTGGTCCAACGCAACGCCTGCCAGGGATCGAAATCGTCGGCGTCCCACACTTCAATACGGTCCTTACCGTGGCGGAAGGTGGAGGTGGGCGGTTGCCGGTCGAAGCGTCGTTGGGCGGCTTCCGACAACTCGGGCAGATTGGCTTTCAGCCGGGCCACCACGCGCAAGCCCAAGTCTCCGGCGGCATGCAGAAACCCTGCACTGGCATAGGCGGCGTCCACCACCACATAATCGGCGAAGCGTACCCCAACCTGCTTCACGGCGCGCCGCAGCAAGCGCTGTCCGGCCGCGTACTCGCTGTCCTTCGGTCCGTAGGGCTCCACGTCCAGGGGCAAGGTGAGGCCTGTGCCCACCACACTGATCAAGACCAGATGATGCCGATAGCCTCCGATCTCGCCGTCGGCCTTGCGCCAAGGGCGGCACAGCGAACAGGCGGAGCGGGCACAGCGCCCTACCGTGGTGCCATCCACACTCAAGCCGATGAAGCGGCAATGATCAAAAGCTTTGTGACGCTTGGCTTGGCGGACGGCCTGCGCCAGAGCGGCGCGAGTGGGCAGAGCCGACAAGCGGGCGGTGAAGTAGGCCAGCGTGTCGTCTCCGAAAGCCTGACTCACCCCCAAGGCGCGCCGGGCCCGCGAGCGCACCAAAGCTTCCACGGCGTGAAAGGCATGCTCGCGCAGGATCTGACCCACCAGCAACGCCCAGAGCAAGGCGGCCGCCGGGATCTGCGGTTGCCGACGACCGTCTCCCGGAGTCCGCAGATAGGTTTTGAGACCCAGACAGCGCGCCACGTACTTCTGCAGGCGGCGCGGAGTGGGCCCCGGCTTCATCGTTTCTTCCGCCTTTGCTGGCGGGCCAGCACCAGCAACTGGGCGTTGGCGGCCAGCACTTCCCGCACCGCCTCCTGGAACTCGCGTCCGGCCGCCACCTGCCCGTGTACTTCTTCCACCCAGTCCTGAGGGATGCGTTCCACGTGTCGCTTTCCTTGCACCATGAAGGTGAGGGTCCAACTGGGATGACCCTCCCCGCCAGCACAATGACAGGTGGGCTTGCCGCAGCGGGTGGCACTCTCGGTCAGAGAGCCTGGCAACAAGTGATCGGGAAGTTGAAAACGGCGCAGAAGTTCGAACTTGCGCTGCCGGAGGCGGGAAGCTTCGGGTCCACGGGGTTCAATCTTCATCTTGTAGCAAGAGTGCTACAAGTCATATGGGGAAATCAAGGACTTTTTCGAATGCGAAAATAGGATGCTGCCGCCGACTACCCTGGGAAGAGGCTAAAATCGCCTCATCAAAGCGGGAAGTTGAACCCTCAACCAAGTACGTTCCGAAACGGCTG
>DATJYK010000083.1:0-25419 GCA_035578005.1 Terriglobia bacterium | reverse complement strand
GACGTTTTCATGCTTCGGGGTGTCGCGAAGCGACATGACGACTCACCAGCGCCTATCAGAGCCGAAAGGGCAGGGCTTCAGCCCTGCCGCACAGCGTACTTAGAAGCTTTTCTCGTCTTGCACCACGCACAGCTTGCGACTGCAAGCTGTGCGTGGTGCAAGACAGGGGAGAAATCTCGAAGGTCTTTAACGGCAGGGCTGAAGCCCTGCCCTTTCGGCTCCCGGTGAGAAATCCAGGCTAGAAAGCGGGCGGCGCGGGTTGACAATCCGGGCGGGGGGGGTGCGCCCGGCACCCCTCCCGGCACCCCCCCGGGGGGGTATAGCGCAAATGCAAAAACGAACCCGAGAAGTTGTTTAGAATCAGTAAAAGTGCCAAAAAACGAACCCAAGCTTGGACGCACGACAAGTCCCTCAAGCCCTTTAGGATCAACGTCGCCTAGGCAGTCCGCTGAGAACAGAGCCTAAACGAGCCGAAAACGAACCCGAGCGCTTCAAGACCGGGCCGTTCTGCTACAAATCATTCTGGGAGTGTGAATTGCAAGTGGCTGACGCAATTTTCGCTGAGCTTGAGACTCAGCCCTTCTCGGCGGCGCGAAAAGGAGCCGGTGTGTAGCCCGTCGACGAAAAGGTGGACCCCTCGCCGCGGGCGTGAGGGGCGCATGGCCGCGTGCTCCTTCGGTGACCGTTACCGACGGATTAGCCTGCATTTCTGTTCCGAAAATTTCGGTCAGGCAACGGTGGGCTCACCACCCCAGGCACAGGCCGAGTCGATCATAAACCGATCTCGTGGACATTTTCATGCTTCGGGGTGTCGCGAAGCGACATGACGACTCACGAGGATTCGAAAAGGGCGGGGCTTTTCAGCCCCGCCGTTACAAGGTTCGTCGGATATTTGAACACAAAAGGCGTGGTTTCAGGGGATTCGGCGGGGCTGAAGCCGGCTGAAGCCCCGCCCTTTTCGAATCCTCGTGAGAGGCGTGATACAATCTCCACCAAGGTGATTCAGGACGCGGCAGACAATTTGGATCGCTATTACCAGCGGCTCCTGGAGGAACTCGGACCGCAAGGATGGTGGCCGGCCAAGACCCGCCTGGAAGTTATTCTCGGAGCGATTCTCACGCAGAACACAACCTGGCGTAACGCGGCGTTGGCGATCGAGAACCTTCGCGCAGCCGGGTTACTCCAGTTGGGCCGGCTGCGTGAGGAGCCTGAGGCGCGGCTGCAGGCTTTGATCCGTCCGGCAGGTTTCTTCCGCCAGAAGGCACGCACCATCCGCGGTTTTGTTGACTGGCTCGACGCAAGGCACGGCGGCTCCTTACGGCGTATGTTCGCGAGGCCCCCGGGGGAACTGCGAAGTGCAATGCTCGAAATTAAGGGACTGGGGCCGGAGACGGTGGACGCCATCCTGCTGTATGCCGGCCGTAAAGCCCTGTTCGTTGCCGATGCTTATTCACGACGCATTCTGGCGCGTCATGGACTGCTGGCGGCCAGCAGCACTTACGCGGAGGCCCAGGAGTTCATTCATCATCGCCTCGCGCCGCATCCGGCTGTGTACAACGAGTTTCACGCGCTTCTGGTGGAAGTGGGTAAGCGACACTGCTGGAAGGACAGGGCGAGATGTAACCAATGTCCGCTGGAATCGTTTCTGCCCGAGCCGCAGCGGCCCTCGGCTCAGCTCGCCGGAGATTCAGAATTGCAGTTCCTCTGACCCTTTCTTGACATGGACGCGAAACCCCAGAATCGCCGACGAGCCGCCTTGATCGTGCTGCTGATCGTCGTACCCATCCTGTTTTTCCTGGGTTGGAGCCTGGCTTCGTTGAATCTTTCATTCATCCGTCCTGCCGACGCTCAGGAAACCATCGTGCTGCTGGCACTCTCCACCTTCATCGTGGTGGCGTTTGTCATCTTCGGTCTCATTCTCTTCAGAATTCTGCTGAAGCTCCATGCCGAGCGAAAGCGGCAGCAGCTCGGCTCTCAGTTCAAGACCAGGCTAGTGGTTGCTTTTCTCGGCCTTTCGCTGGTTCCCGTCTGTGTTCTGTTTGTTTTTGCGTACGGCCTCCTCAATCGGAGCCTCGACAGGTGGTTCGGCATTCCTTTTGATGCCTTGCGGCGTGACGCCGAAGCCATCTCCGAACAGTTGGCCATCGAGGCCGAGCAGCGCGCCCTCGACGATGCGGCTCACGTCGCGTCAAGTCGTAGGATTGTTCAAGCGGTCGAGCTCCACAACCCTGTGGATCTGCAGCAGGGCCTGCCGCGCCGGGTGGAAGAGCTGGGCTTGGTCTCGGCGATGATTTGCACCCTGGATGGACGCCTGGTGGCGCGCGCTGGCGGCACGGGCCCCGAAGCCGCGGACGTGGCGCGACTCTTCCCAAGATTGAATCCAGCGAGCGGCGAGGTGGAGGGCGAGGCGACGCGTTGGCGCTTCGAGAATGCAGATTATTTCCTGGGAGCGCAGGTCATCCAAAGCGAGTCCGGAGCGCCTTTGGGCCTTGCTGTGAGTGCCAGGCGCCTCCCGCTCGACCTCGAACAAAAAGCAGGCCAGATTGAAGCCGAAGCGCATCGCTATGAAACTCTGCGTCACTCGCTCCAGTCCGTGAAGCGGTTCGATCTTTCAGCGCTGGGCCTATTGACGCTGCTGGTACTCTTCTCCGCAACCTGGTTTGCAATGTTCCTCTCGAAGCAGGTGACGGTGCCGATTCAGGCGCTCGCTGAAGCCACCGACGAAGTCTCGCGGGGCAACCTCGGCTATCAGGTGGCGGCGCGCGCGGATGGCGAGCTTGGACAGTTAATTCAGTCCTTCAATGAAATGACTTCCCAACTCCAGCAGAGCCGCCGCACCATTGACCAGGCTGCCGAAGCCTTGCAGCACGCCAACCGCAAGCTCGAAGAGCGCTCCAACATTATGGAGGCGATTCTCAAAAACATCCCCACCGGCGTTATTTCGATCGATGCCCAAGGTGAGATCAACGAGGTCAACTCGACTGCGGAGAGTTTGGTCGGAACGGCGCGAGTTCGGTCGGCCGACAGGATTTCAGATCTCTTTGCGCCTGACGACGCCCGTGAGGTAGCCCATCTCCTGCGCCGCGCCGTCAGACAAGGTGTGGTGGGCCGGCAGATGGAGCTCGACCTCGGCGGACGCCGCGTCACGGTGGCTCTCACGGTCTCTGCCATTCGCACTCGAAACGAGGCGGCCGGTTTCATCCTGGTGATCGAGGACCTCACCGAGCTGATGCGAGCCCAGAGGGCGTCCGCTTGGCGTGAAGTGGCCCAGCGCTTAGCTCACGAAATCAAGAATCCGCTTACCCCGATACAGCTCTCGACAGAACGCATCCTCCGGCTCATGGAGCGCGTCGGCCCGGTTCCCTTTGCTCCACAAGTGGTCTTCGCCGTGGAGGAGAGCGCCTCGCTGATCGGGCGTGAAGTAGCAGCGCTGAAATCCTTGGTGGATGAATTTTCCGCCTTCGCCCGCTTCCCCGTTTCACAGCCGGTGCCATCTGATTTGAATGCCATCATCGATGCTGCTCTCAACGTTTTTGACGGGCGCTTGGACGGCATCGGAGTTCACCGGGAATTGGAAAGCGGCCTACCGCCCGTGCAGGCCGACCCCGAACAGTTGAAGCGCGCGCTGGTGAACCTGATCGACAATGCTGCTGAAGCTCTCGAGCATTCACGGCCGCGCGAAATCTGGGTGAGGACCGCGCTCGATCCCGATCGCGAAGTGGTGGAACTCACGGTGGCGGACAGCGGACCCGGCATCTCACCCGATGTCAAAGAGAAACTCTTCGTACCCTATTTTTCCACCAAGGGCCGTGGTACTGGGCTGGGCCTCGCCATTGTGAGCCGCATCGTGAGCGAACATCACGGGTTCATCCGCGTCGAGGAAAATCGGCCTTGCGGTTCCAAATTCGTCATTGAGTTGCCGGTCGAGCGCGTGGTGGGGGCGCAGCTTTCCACCGTCTGAGTGGCATTCGCAGGGCGGCCGGCAGCGTCAGCATGGTCTTTTCCGATGTCATCCCAACAAACCATCCTGATTGTGGATGACGAGCGGGGCATTCGCGAGTCTCTCACCGCAGTCCTGCGCGACGAAGGCTATGCGGTGGATTCGACCGAGACGGCCGAAGCCGCCCTCGAATGGCTCGCTCACCGTCGCTGCGATGTGATCATGCTCGACGTCTGGCTTCCCGGCATCGATGGTTTGGAGGCTTTGGGCCGCGTGCAAAGCCTCGAAAGCGCGCCCGTGGTGATTATGATCTCTGGCCATGGCACCATCGAGACGGCGGTTCGCGCCACGAAGCTGGGCGCGTTTGACTTCATCGAGAAGCCTCTGTCCATTGACAAGACGCTGCTGACGCTGCGTCACGCGCTCGAACAGCGCGAGCTGATCACTGAGAACCGCAGCCTGCGCCGGGAAATCCAGGGACGGTATCGAATCATTGGCGATAGTGTTCCCATGAAGGCCTTGCGGCAGCAACTTTCGTTAGCCGCGCCTACCAATGGACGTGTGTTGGTATACGGCGAAAGCGGCGTGGGCAAAGAGCTGGTAGCTCATGCTCTCCACAACCTCAGTTTGCGTGCCGAAAACCGGTTCGTGGAAGTCAACTGCGCCGCCATCCCCGAAGAGCTGATTGAGAGCGAGCTGTTCGGACACCTCAAAGGATCATTCACGGGAGCGGTGGATGACAAGACCGGCAAGTTTGAGGAGGCCGATGAAGGCACGCTCTTCCTCGATGAGGTTGGCGACATGAGTCTGCGGACGCAAGCCAAAGTCCTCCGCGTGATCGAGGAACAGCGCTTCGCTCCCGTAGGCTCGTCGGGCAATCTCACCGTCGATGTTCGCGTCGTCGCAGCCACCAACAAGAACTTGGGCGATGAGATACAAAAGGGAAACTTTCGCGAGGATCTGTTCTATCGCCTCAATGTGATTCCGTTCTTTGTACCCCCTTTGCGCGAGCACATCGAGGACATCGCGATGCTTGCGAACGAATTCCTTGACGAGTTCGCGCGAGCTTACGGCCGCCGCCCGAAGCGCCTGGCCGAACCGGCGCTCGAAGCTCTGCTGGAATATCGATGGCCGGGTAACGTTCGCGAACTGCGAAACTTGATCGAACGGCTGGTGATCATGGTGCCCGGGGAACGGATCGAACGGCGGCACTTGCCTCCGGCCCTCCAGCGAAACGCCGGTCGCGCTGAAAAGGCGGCCGCTGCCTCCGGCTTCTCTACGCTTCAGGAAGCGCGCGCCGCTTACGAGCGCGACTACATCCTGCGGAAGCTCGAAGACAATCGCGGCAATGTCAGCCGCACCGCCGAGGCTCTTGGCCTCGAGCGCAGCCACCTTTACCGCAAGATGAAGTCTCTGGGAATCGCCTCAGGCGAGGCGAAAACTCCCTGATCTGCTGCGCGGTCTGGCGCAAGTTGGCGCGCTCCCGCGAGGCCCCGGCAAATCTCAGGTCGCTTCCTCGCCACGATAATCGAGGGCCGCTACAAGAACAGGATTGTCGCGCCAGCGAGGTTCAACTTTCACGTAGAGCTCAAGAAAGACTTTGGGCGGAAACAGCCGCTCGAGATCTCGGCGGGCCTCAGTTCCAATCTGCTTGATTTTCTCCCCTCCAGCGCCCAGAACGATAGGCCGCTGAGAATCCTTCTCCACCATGATGGTGGCGTGGATACGAGTCAGAGCCTCTCCCTCTTCGAATTTGTCAACCAGCACGGCTGTGGCGTAAGGCATTTCCTGGCGAGTGTGGCGAATCACTTTTTCGCGCACCATCTCGCCCGCGAGAAAACGCTCCGGCTGATCCGTGTAGATGTCAGGCGGGAAATATCGAGGGCCTGTCGGAAGCAGGCGCACCACGGCGCTCACCAGTTCATCAAGCATCTCTCCACGCAAGGCGGAAATGGGCAACACTTCCTCGAAGTTGTGCAAGCGGGCGTAACGATCAATGAGAGGGAGTAGCTTCGGCTTGGCGATCCGGTCGATCTTGTTCAGGGCCAGGATGGCGCGAGGCGAATACTGCTTGAGCAGGTCGAGGGCATACTCATCGCCCTTCCCGAACGGCTCCGAGGCATCGACGATGAGCAGCGCCAAGTCTCGGTCCTCCAGCGCCTGCCTTACGAAGGTCATCATTTGCTCGTTGAGGCGAGAGAGCGGTTTGTGGATGCCTGGAGTGTCCATTAACACGACTTGTGCGTCAGGACGGTTCACGATTCCCAGAATGCGGTTCCGAGTCGTCTGGGCCACGGGTGTCACGATGGACACCTTCGAGCCCACGAGCGCGTTTAACAGCGTGCTCTTGCCGGCGTTCGGCCGGCCGATGATCGCTACAAAACCCGACTTGAAATGAGATTCTTCCATGATGGATGCTGCTGAACGGCCGGTAAGCACTCGAACAAAGCGGCCGGTCACACCGCCACCTCAACCGCGACCTAAGGCCACCTCGACCTCACATTGAGTCGCGACCGATTGGCTTACGCTCTGACGTCGCCGGCGGCGCTGGGGCGGCTCGACTCGCGAAGAGGCTGCAACAATGTTCCGTCGGTCAGGCGCACACGTACCTTGAGCACTGTGCGCGGGTTCGCCTCGAGAACCTCGAAGGCGAGGCCCGGCGCCTCCACCTTCTCGCCCGGAAGGGGCAAGTGACCGAGACGGGACAGAACCAGACCAGCCACCGTCGAGTAATCCTCGGCCTCAATGACCTGCCCTACGGCATCGCTCAGTTGACCAAGTTCGGTGTGACCCGCCACAACGAAGCTGTGCGACGATTCCTTCACGATGTCGCGCTCGTGTGGTTCCACTTCGTCGCGAATCTCACCCACGATCTCTTCCACGAGGTCCTCGAGAGTGATAAGACCCGTCACACTGCCGTACTCATCGATCACGATTGCCAGTTGGCTCGTAGAGCGTTGCATTTCTCGAAGAAGGGCTCCGCTGCGCTTGGTCTCCGGCACCATCGGCGCCGGCCTGATCAAAGATCGGAGCGTGGCTCGGGCTTGCGCCTCCGGCGACAGTTCCATAAGGTCCAAGATGCTGGCTATACCTTCGATTCGGTCCAGGCTGCTGCGATAAACGGGAAAGCGCAAGTGGCGTTTTTCGCGAAACAGCCTGCGCAAATCCTCCACGGACGCATCGATTTCAAGCGCCGCGATTTCCGGCCGCGGTGTCATAATCTCGCGCACCGGCTTGTCACCGAATTCCACCACCGATTGCAGCATCTCCCCTTCTTCCTTCTCGATCAGTCCTTCCTGCTGGCCTGCCTCCAGCAACTCCTGCAAGTCCTCTTGCGGTGTGGTCGACTGCTCTTCGGGCTCGCCGGCCTCCAGCAACCGGCTGATGGTGGTGGAAATCAAAATCGGGAAAGTCAGAGGCAAGGCTACGTAGACCAGCCGTCGCAGCAACGGACACCAGTGCAGCAGAATCTCTTCGGGTTCGTCGTGCCGCGCGACGAGAATAAAGGGAATGAGCTGATCAAACACGGCGATGACGCCCAGCACAATCAGCAAGGTGGTGCCCAGTGCCTCCCAGGGACGGTCCGGATACCCACGCAGCACCAGCGCACCCAGGCCGGCGGCGAAGCAGGCCATCAGGGCCCCGTGCAGTGCCGAGATGGAGATACCGATCCGTTCACGGTCCCGGCCTACATGTCCGCCATTGCGGTCTGGAAACACCTTGCGCGCCGCCACAGGCGTCAACCGGCGCATCAGCAGCCGGAGGTACGACGCGAACGCGCTAAGACCCACCAGAGCCGCGAGTGCGAAAATAATGAGTGCCTGGACCACCATAGTGTCGACGTGTCTTGATACCGGATCGGAAACAGCGCCACCCGTACGTGAGTCAGTTGACTTTGGCGTTGCGTCGAGGCCGGAGCTGTTTCCGGCTGCGCCCTGGAAAACTCTGCCTCTTGCTGCCTTCCTTTGGATTGCCGAGTTCGCTCGCTCTGCCATCCAGGCCCAGGCGCGCACGCAGATCGTACTCGAGCGCGATCATCTCGCCGCTGTCCGTTTCATGGTCCATTCCCAGCAGGTGCAACAGCCCATGGAGAATCAGCCAGTTTATTTCACGGCTAAGCGCGTGCCCCTCTGCCTCGGCGTTGCGCCCCGCCGTCTCGACCGAAATTACCACGTCTCCTAGGAACCCGACGAAATCGGCAGCCTCCGCGCCTTGCGCCCGATGCCCCGAAGGAACGGACGATTCACAGTCCTGCCAGGGGAATGAGAGCACGTCGGTGGCGTGACGCTTGCCGCGAAACTCTTGATTCATTTCCGCGATTCGGTCATCGTCCACAAAGCAGACGTTAAAGCTCCGCTGGCCAAGGCCGAGGACCTGCCTCAGGCGTGCAACCAAGGCTCGCGCCGCCGCCAGGTCAACTCGTGCCCGCGATTGCTGGTTGAGAATCATGGAACTCGACAAAGTTGCGTAAATTCGCTGCTTTCATTCAGTCTGATTCTCGGCCTTCAATTTCATCTGCCGAGAGTTTTCAAACTCTTCATAGGCGCGAATGATGCGCTGCACCAGGCTGTGCCGCACCACGTCGCGTTCGGTGAAGTAGATGAAGCTGATCCCTTCCACCTTTGAAACCACGTCGACGGCCTCCATCAGGCCGGAGCGCCGGCCGGTGGGCAGGTCCACTTGCGTGACGTCGCCGGTAATCACGGCTTTCGAGTTGAAGCCCAGCCGGGTGAGAAACATCTTCATCTGTTCGCTGGTGGTGTTCTGGGCCTCGTCGAGGATTACGAAGGCGTCATTCAGCGTGCGGCCCCGCATGAAAGCGATGGGAGCAATTTCAATCACGTCCTTTTCCAGATAGCGCTCCACACGATCGTGATCGAGGACGTCATAAAGCGCGTCGTAGAGCGGCCGCAGGTAGGGGTTCACCTTTTCTTCCAGGGTCCCCGGCAAGAAACCGAGCCGCTCGCCAGCCTCCACCGCCGGACGTGCCAGAATAATGCGGCTCACCTCCCGGCCAAGCAGGGCGTCCACCGCCATGGCGATCGCGAGATAAGTCTTGCCGGTACCCGAGGGACCGATGCCGAACACCATGTCATGCCGCTCGATAGCGTCTACGTAGCGCTGCTGGTTGAGGCTCTTCGGAGTGATGGTCTTTTTGCCGAGCGTGCGTGGGCGCCCAGCCTCGACGAGGTGTTTGAGAGTGGATTGCCGATCCTCAGCCAGAATGCGGAGGAAAGACTGCACATCTGCGGGCGGAAGCCGCGTACCTGCCTCCACTAAATCCGCATACTCTTGCACCATCCGTTCCACCCTCTGCACGCTTTCCGCCGGGCCCTCCAGCTCGAGAGTGTTATCCCCAAGATGCGCCGAGATTTGGAAGTAGCGCTCTAGAAGCTTCAGGTTCCCATCCAACACTCCGAACAGGTCCTCGACACCTTGGTGAATCTGAACGCTAGTTTTCATAGTTCGGAGATCGAGCTGCGCTGGCGCAGCACACAGGGACTGACGATTGAACGGATGTTGGGAAGTGTTCGTGATCAGCCGCAAGGTATCTAGTCAACGTATTCGTATGGTAACCGACGCGCCATCGTGGGTCAAGTCAGGTGCAGTCGAGTGAGGCTTGGTGGGGGTCAATTTGACGTAGGGGCGGCCCTTGTGGTCGCCCAAGTAGCAGCACTGTGTTGAAGTGGGCGGCCACAAGGGCCGCCCCTACGGTTGCAACCCTCTTAGGACGTAACGTGTTCCGGCTGGCAGTCCGATGCGAGCGCACCGCCGATCTCGGACGTTCCGGCGTTAACGAAGAGCGGCAGCCTGGGTTTGACTGTTGCCTCGATCGATCGCCAGGGGAAAGTCCGGCACCGTGCTCGGCTTTGCGGTAGCGGGCGTCTGTTCTCCGTTCGTCAGTTCTTTCACCCGTTCGGCCAAGTAGAGGTCCAACATGTTGACCGTGATCGATCCCTTCCCCGTGTAGTCAGCCTTGCCATCGAGTCCTTCCACGAGCGCCTTGGTAAAGGCGCCGTTCTGCCATTTGGGATCCTCCAGCGAATACTGACGTCCCGTTGAAGCAGTGAAAACAACCACCCCGTTTTCTGCAGACGATAGCTCGTTAACCACAGCGTTGATGTCCGCCACGCCGCGCCGCGCGCCCAAAATATCACCGCTGTGGCAAGTATCTACGAAAAGGATCGCCTTTCCGGCAATCGAAGAAACGGTGTTCTTGACGTCCGAAAACGCGAGGCCAGTGGCTTTGAGCCGTTCCAGATCGGCGTTGGCCGGCAGAAAATAGTAGATTCCATTCGGATCGTCCACTCCGTGCCCCGCCAGGAAAATGATGCCCACATCCCTGCTCGTGACCTGTCGCTGCAACCAATCGAGACCATCTTCGACGTCGTCCTTGGGCGCATCGGTCAGGAGCTTGATCTCGACGTCGCGGTATAGAGCGCCCTTCTGCGCTTGCATGACGGTGGAGAAGTCCCTCGCGTCCTTGGCGGCGTATTGGAGCCTCAGCTCCGGCTTCTGATAAGCACTGATTCCCACCGCCAGGACATACAGCTTGGGCTTCGCGACAAACTGCTCGGACTTCGCCGCCGTATCCCAAACGAGGTGCACGGTGGCGGGGACCGATGCGGCAAACCGATTCTCGGCGATCAGGCTCACGTCGCTGTCGTGAGCCGGGGTGGTCACGGTGACCGTCTGCACGTCGTTTTCGTCGACCAGCAGTCTTACTCCCCGCGTGGTGGACACGGGGCGGCCATCCACCATGGCACGGATCCCGGTAACGGGCTGGCCGCTAGGGCTACGTAATGTATAGTGCAGCGTGACACTCGTGCTTGAAACGTGGCTGCCGTCTTCAGGATCGACGATCGTCACCACGGGGGGTAGAGCCGCAGTGATGGCGCTCATACCGGAGGTCTTCGCGTTTTCGCCGTCCGCGATACGCGCCATGTCCGACTCGTCCGGCGCTTTGATGATTCTGCTGAGCGCCTCGGGGCGATACTTGATGTTGTGGAAGCGCGAGGCCGGATAGAAGTCAGCCTCCCGGTCCTTTCCATTGTTAACCTGCCATCCAATGAGTTCTTCTCCACCCGGGGAGGCGTCGTAGTAACCGTCCGGGGTCCACGCTACCCAACGCTCCCGGTCGCTATCGGGGAAGAACGCTGCCAGTTGCCTGCCGTCGGAGAACCGGTACCAACGAATTGTTCCGTCGCCGCAGCCTGCCACCACCACGGCACCGCCCCTGGCGACGCTGACCGTCCAGGCCGCGCTCGGAACGGGCACGCTCCAGGCCTGTTTTCCGTTGCGCTCGAAGCGGCGCAGGTACCATTCGGTTCCGAGCACGAACGACTTCCCATCCGGGGCGATCGCCATCGAGAGAGACGTCTCAAACTGCTTGAGCGGGAGCAGACGGCCATTGAGCGTCGGCGTTACAGTATTGGCCCAGCCGCGAACATCAATTCCCGGCGCGGTCCGGAGAGGCGGGGCCAGGGACTGACTGGTTCGCGCACTCACCGCGGCAGCGCCGGTCACAAGCGAGCGGTCGGCCAGTGAGAATGTGGCGGGACTGGCGCCGCCTGCTTCAAATCCGAAGCTGACGGTCTCCCCGCCCTCAGAGAGCCAAAGATCGCCATTTCGAAAATCGGCGATGCCTGGGCTGACGAGCCACCGGCGGGTACCGTCAGGATTGAGTACGGCGATTGTCGGGCCCGCGGCACCCACAGCCATCGCCCCGCCCGGCAGCGGGACCATGTCCGTAATCGTGTTCAGTGCGCCGCTGAGGATATCGGCCGGCGGCTCTTCTCCGCCGGTAGGCCAGCGCCGAATAGGAACGCCGCGGGGAGTCGACCGTAGTCCGGCACCATACAAGTAACGGCCATCACTCGACCACGCTGCCGCGCTCAGATCGCCATTCGTAACGCCCCGCGTATCGGGCGCAGCGATAAGGCGAAGATCGAGGGCCGACAAAACATTCACCGTTGACATGTGGTGAAACCCTACCGCGATCTTCGACCCGTCGGGAGAGAACACAACGGAATGAGGCCGGTTGCCGCCGGCGAGCTTCTGTTTGACGTTCGGGGATATGCTTCGTGGTCGTTCTGATTTTACCAGGCCGCTGACGCCGTAGAGACGAACGTAGCCGTCCTCGTCGGACGTGACCAGCCATCGGCTATCGGGTGAGAAGCTTGCCCAATCGGAAAGTCCCCCGTAGTTGCTGTCCCCGGCGAGGAGTCGCGCTGTCACCAAATCGGAGGTGATCCGGCCTCCGTTTGTACGGCGCTCCAGAGTGAAGACGCGCATTCCGCCACTTTCCAGAGCGACCGCCAACATCGTACCGTCAGGCGAGAAGGTCAGATGCCCTATGGTGTTGGGCAGCCCCTGAATTCTGCCCACCAGTCTTCCATTGGATCGCAAGAACAGGTACACCGTGAAACCGCGATCGCTGCCGGCCTGCGTCCAGCCTCCGCAGGCCACCAAGGCGCCGTCCGGAGAAATGGCTACCGCAAAGAGTTCGCCCTCTTGCGCCTCGCCGCTGGGTGGCCGCAGGACGCGTATCATTTGCCCCGTGGCCGCATCCCACACTCTTACCGTTTTGTCCTGCGACGATGAGACCAGCCAGCGCCCGGCCCGGTCTGTATCAATTCTAGTGATGGTCGCCGTGTGTCTACCGGAAGCGATGCGCAACATCGGATCGTTGCTGAGCTCTGCGGCTCTGATCGAAAACGAACCCACGAGCACAAAGCAGCAGTTGATGAAGAATGAGATAACCTTGCGCGGCATCATCGCTGTTCTGCTCCTGCTTCGATCCATGGCAATCGCGCCTTGACTGACCCCTTCGACCGACAGCAGCCCGAATCCCAGGCGTCCAAACCGCATTTCGAATGGACCGGTGATGATTCCCCCTTCCTAGCGACTAGCTCACGATCTGGCGTCAGAGCGCCTATTGTGTAGCCCGCGAGTCGGCTACATCTGATAAGCGACAAATCCGATCGCAAACCCTCAGGGCTCGACTTCCGCAAAACGGCGGGCCAACGATTCAGCGAGCGCCCTTGCGCTCGCCCAGGTTTTGAGTTTCCCCTAGAGAATCGCCCCATTTACCCACAAATTCTGCGGCGGACCCGATTTTTTGAAGTCTTCCGTGAGAGTTTCCGAAGGACTTCGTCGCTTGTGATAGTGTAAGTTGCGCTGTGTGCGGAGGCGAGTCCACTCAGAAAACGCGAGTATAACCCAACCAGTAATTGAGGAGCAATGGCAAGACGTGCTACGGTAGGCTTCGGTATCGCAATCGGCTTGGCCTTTAGCTTGCACGTCGTCTTCGAGTGCAGGTCGCTGGAATCTCCAGGCCGTTGCGGCGGGCGGAAGTTTGTGAAAGCACGCGAGGTCTGACTGACTGTTTCGAAGCACGGGGGATAACATGGCAATCACGTTCACGGTGACGGCGGCTTCTGAGAAAGTGCCACTCGACGCTAAAGGGACTGGAGATATCGCCTTTACGGTCTCAAACAAAAGCGGGAGGAGTGTACGCGGCCGCGTCAAGGTTGTGCCGCAAGCCCCGGCGATCAAGAGCTGGCTTGCGCTCGTTGGCGACGTGGAACAGGACTTTCTGCCCGGCCGGACGCAGCAAGTTACCGTAAGGGTGACTGTTCCGCCGGGAAGCGCAGAAGGAACGTACGCCTTCCGGTTGGATTGCGTCTCCGTAGAGCAGCCCGATGAGGACTATACACAAGGACCCACAGTCTCATTTCCGGTGGCCAAACCAAAGGAGAAGCCCAAACCGTTCCCCTGGTGGATTCCGGTTGCCGCGGCACTCTTGCTTGGTGCTGTCGGCGTCAGCGTGTGGTTGTATGAGCGGGGAAGAGTGGACGTGCCCAATGTAACCGGCCAGACCCTTGTCGCGGCGAGTGCCGCTCTGGCTCCGCTTAACCTGAAGATTGGAACGGTCACCAACGTTCTGGGCGACCCGACGAACGTTGACAAGGTGTTGAGCCAAAGCCCTGCTGCCGCACAGAGCGTGGCTTCGGGTTCGGCAGTGAACGTTCAAGTGGGCGTAGCAATCGTGACCGTGCCTGCGATCACGGGGTTGGCTTATAACGCCGCCGTCAGCACGCTTCAGGCGGCTGACCTCGACATTGGGCAAGTCACGAACGTCAACACCCCAGGCGCCGCCGGCGGGGCCGTGGTAAGCGTCACTCCGCCAGCGGGAAACAGCGTGCAGAGTCATACCACGATCAACCTGAGCGTTCAGGAGCAAAACGTGCCCGTGCCAAACGTGGTCGGCCAGCCCTTCCCGGCGGCGGTAGCTACCTTGGCCACGGCGAATCTCAAGCTGGGAACTGTGACCGGAAGCATCTATCAGGTGGTTAATGGAATCACGCTTCCATCCAACCCGGCTTCGGTCACCAGCCAGAATCCGCCGACGGGAAGCGTCCCGATCGGCACGCCAATAAACCTCGTGTTTCCCAACTCGGGCGTGGTGTTCAATCCGCTCGTCGTGAACCAGCAGGCCAAGATTGCTCACTGGTGAGTGGCAAGCGCATCCAAAATAACCTCACTCGCGCCTCCACGTGCTAGGAGCGTGTAGCAAGCTCTAACTCCGCTTCCCCGGGTCATGGTCGATCCATGACATCGGTGACGGTCTCGCACCGGACTCGCTGCCAAGACGGATTGCATGGAGTTTCTTCTTTCAGAAGATGTCAGTTTTACGCTGCCCCACGATATAACGCGCCAACACCGGCCAATTCTACACAGCTCTGCCTAGGATCAGAAGAGCGCGTCAGACGCGCGCTGCGTGCCAGTTTGTAAACGACGGCCCGCGGCTACCACGGCCGGTCGCAACGGAAAACACTTCGAGGCATCCAAAGTGAATGGGCGAAAGAGGCGCGCCATTGGGCACTGGCGTCCGGATGGCCAGGGACAGTTCTGTGGCCGAAAGGCATGAGGCGCTCTTCCGCCTTTCTGAATTACTCATCTCAAATCATGACCCGGAGAAATTGCTGAGGGTACTGGCTCGCGAACTGCATAGCGTGATTGACTTCCATCATTTGGCCGTCGGTATCCATTACGAAGCCAAACACGAGTTCTATTTGCGCGTGTTCGATGGCTCCGGGACGCCCATCGAGATTCCGGAGCTGGCCCCCGAACAAACAATGAGTTGGTGGGTGTACCAGCAACAGC
Organism: Terriglobia bacterium; assembly: GCA_035578005.1. Classification (GTDB taxonomy): domain Bacteria; phylum Acidobacteriota; class Terriglobia; order UBA7540; family UBA7540; genus Gp13-AA77. The sequence goes on along the minus strand of DATJYK010000083.1, from coordinate 10,310 downwards.
AGCCCTTGGTGGTTCCGTTTGTGGATCGGGAAACCCGATTTCCGGCGGCTCGGGACGTGCTCCGGGGATGCGGAATTCGCTCGCTTTGTGTGCTTCCGCTGACCACGGTTCATCGCCGCCTGGGCGGACTCGCAGTGGGCAGCCAACTGCCGGAGGCTTACAGCGAACAAGAAGAGGGCTTCTTGAGGCTGGCAGCGAACCAGGTGGCGCTGGCGCTTGATGCGGCGCTCAGCCACAAGGAACTGCTGCGCAGCGAATACTATCTTGCCGAGGGGCAGCGGCTGAGCCGCGTCGGCAATTGGGCCTGGAAGCCTGCAACGGGCGAGATTTTCGGCTCGCGCGAATTCTACCGCATCATCGATTTCGATCCCGGCAAAACCAAACCCACGCAGGATGTTTTTCTCGCGCTCGTTCATCCCGACGATCGCCCGCGAGTGGCGCAGCAGGTGCAGGAAATGATCGCGGCGAAGGCGGATCGGGAGCTGGATTTCCGCGTCCTCCTGCCCAGTGGCTCGGTGAAGCACATTCACGAGGTTTGTCACCTGGTCCTCGACCGGGGCGGCGAATTGAAGGAGATCATCGGCTCTTTCATGGATGTCACGGAGCGCAAAGCGGCGGAGGAGGCCTTGGTGCAGGCGCGGGCGGAGCTCGCCACTAGAAATCAGCGGCTAAAGCTGCTCTTGGACGTCACCAATCAGGTGGTATCCAACCTGAATCTTCGGGACCTTCTGCGCGCTATTTCGGGGAGCGTCCGTGACGTCATGGAGTGCGACGGTGTGGGCGTGATGCTGCCGGACGAAGACGGGCGCCAATTGCGTCTCTACGCCCTCGATTTTCCCGACTGCCAGGATTGCGTGCAGGAGGAAGGCGTAGTCGCGATAGACGACTCGCCGGAAGGTAATGCCTTCCGCAGCGGCAAGGCGGTGGTGGTGAATCGTCAGGCGCCGGCGGCAGCGAATGGTGCTACGGACTGCTGTGACGGCGGCAAGTGTTCGTGCTTTATACCGCTCGTCGGGCCGAACCGCTGTGCCGGCGTTTTGGCTCTGACGCGCTTAGGGAAAGACATCTTCAGTCCGGACGATATCGACTTTGTGAGTCAGGTGGCCAACCAGATCGCCATTGCCGTCGAAAATGCTTCCGCGTATGGCCAGATCGCCGATCTTAAAGACAAGCTCGCGCAGGAGAACCTCTACCTGGAAGATGAGATCCGGCGCACCATGAATTTTGAAGAGATTGTGGGTGAGAGCCCGGCACTCCTCCGAACCTTGCAGCACGTGGAGACCGTAGCGCCCACCGACTCTACGGTGCTCATTTATGGCGAGACGGGCACGGGGAAAGAGCTGGTGGCGCGCGCCATCCACGACCGGAGCTCCCGCCGCTCGAACCCGTTCGTGAAGCTGAACTGCGCCGCCATCCCTACCGGACTCCTGGAGAGTGAACTTTTCGGACACGAGAAGGGCGCCTTCACGGGTGCGATTGCGCAACGGATCGGGCGCTTCGAGCTGGCAAATCGAGGCACCATCTTCCTGGACGAAATTGGAGAAATTCCCTTGGAGCTGCAGCCGAAACTGCTGCGCGTGCTTCAGGAAAGAGAGTTTGAGCGGTTGGGCAGTGCGCGCACCCTGCGCACCGATGCGCGTCTTATTGCCGCCACCAACCGTGACCTTTCTGCCATGGTGGCGGAACAGAAGTTTCGCTCCGACTTGTTTTACCGTCTGAACGTCTTTCCCGTGCGGGTACCGCCGCTCAAAGAGCGGCCGGAGGACATCCCGCTTCTGGTTCGTCACTTTGCGCAACAGTTCTCGCGCCGCATGAACAAAACGATTGAGACCATTGCGTCCGAGACCATGCACGCGCTGGTGGCCTATCATTGGCCTGGCAACATTCGTGAACTCCAGAATCTGATCGAACGCGCCGTGATCCTGTCCGCGGGACCGGTACTCAGGGTCAACTCCTCCGAGCTGAAGATGCAGGCGACGAACGGCAACGCGACGCCCGCTAAGCAGGACACTCTTGAGGAGGCGGAGCGAAAGCACATTCTTGGTGTGCTCGAGGATGCGAATTGGGTATTAGGGGGACCGAACGGCGCCGCCGCGCGCCTGGGCCTCAAGCGGTCCACACTGCAGTTCCGCATGCGCAAGTTGGGGATTTCTCGTCCCAGTCTGCGAAATGGAGCTTCGGCCCCTACCGCGCCGCCCCAGTTTTCGCCAATTGCAGTGTAGCGCCGCTCTGGCAAACCCTGGACCGTGGGAAACGGATGCGACGGGTACTGGTGTCATTTCCTGGTTGAAACCCCTCTTGAAGCGCAATCATTCCCGCGGAGGCGGGAATCTATTTCGAAGTGGTTGGAAACATGGAGTCAAGTAAAGCGGATTCCCGCCTTCGCGGGAATGACTGCGCTTGGAGCGTTCAAATGACACCAACACCGACGCGACTTGGTAGTTGACAGTGAGTAACTGTATTCGATATAACAGGGGTAAGCGGTAACAGGACATCGGCATCCGGCTCCGGACGGTCGAGAAAAATAGAGAGGTAAGTCCCACGATGTAATTGATAACAAAAGACTTAAAAATTGGCTTTTGGAATATCCCACGATCTCATTGAAAACAAATGACTTAAAATTGGACGTTTGGGAATATCCCACGATGTTTATCATAATAAAGGTCTTACATCGATAATTCGTCGACATTACTGTCCCTTCAAGACTTCAAGAACTATCCTCACCTTACTTAGCCTGCATCTCTCACAGGGATTCGAAAAGGGCGGGGCTTCAGCCCCGCCGTTACAACGTCGGTTTGATATTTGAACACAAAGGCCACGATTTCGCAGGATTCGGCGGGGCTGAAGCCCCGCCCTTTTCGAATCGTGGTGAGAAATGCGGCCTAATCTTCCAGTAAGTCGCGAAGATACCGGGTATAGAACAGGCCGTTCGGATCGCGGGCCTGGCGGTATTTCTTGAACGCATCTACGGGTGCCTTGCACGTCTCGATGCGTTGCCTGGTGATGAAGCTCAAGAACTTCTTGTTGAAGGGCGGCGTATAGGAATCCGGGGCGGGGTCGGTCGGGTCATAGAAACCGAACATCTTGCCGTTGTGCGGCAGGCCGCCCATTGCGACCCACTTGCGCTCCACGTGGGCGAAGAATTTCAACAGTGCAGCCGGATACTCGGAGCTTGGGGCCGGCTCGGTGAAGCCGATGAGGTCGAGGTTGACAAAGTAGGCGTCCCGGTTGTGCGAAAATGCCCCCGACATCGCGGAGTCGCCACCCTTCACAAACCGGAACTCCATCGGAGCGGCGATGTGGAAGTTACCCGTTTGCGTCACATAGGTGTTAACGACGTCCAAGCCTTCCCACGTTCTCTTCAGACCCTCTTCGTCGAGGCCTGGCAATTCAATGAAGTACGACATGAAGATGGCACGCGATGACTTCGCCAGCCACAGCTCGGAATAAGCTTTATTCGCGGTCTTAACCTGGCTATCGATCTCATCGAGGGCAATCTTGGCAATCACCGCGGGGCCCGCGAGCGGCGACCAGTAGGGATCGGTGGTCTGTGCTGCCAATATCACCTCTTCGGCGAACTGCGGAATGCCGATGAGGGGCGCGCCAAACTGGTCCTCATGGGAGAGCTCGCAGGCGGTTTTCGGATCCGGAGTGTCTGAATTGGGAATCTCCGGCTGGGGGTTTTGCACAACGTCCCACCAGAGCACAAGAAAGTTGCTCTGGCCCAAGAACGGCGCGGCGTAGGGCGTGAAGAAACACTCCATCCGGGTGTGTTTCGCCGGCCCCGTCAACAGTTCTTTGAACTTGGCAACGAATTGCGAGGGGTCTGTTTCGAGTTTGAAGTTTGCGAGGCGGTACCAGTCTGTTCCCCCCTGGAGCGTGTTCGCATGGGGCCGGGGCAGGACGTTCAGCGTAATTCTGGTGACGATGCCCAGTGCGCCCAGCGATACGCGCGCGAACGGCAGGAGCGCGTTGCCGTCGCCATCCTTCGATTGTTCGTTGATGACGGTTTCGTTGCCGTCGGCGCCCAGGATCGTGAACGCGGATGCGGTCTCGGCGAAGATTGGCGCTTCCACGGTGCCGCCGTGAACGTCGACCGCCGTCATGCCGCCGATGCTGAAGAAACCACCGGCCGTTACCGTCTGCAGCATCAGGTTGTGCTGGGTGAGAAACGCGTCGAGCGCGTCCTCCCGCAAGCCCGGGTTCAACGTAACCTGGTTCTGCCCGGGCCCCAGAACGATAGAATCCTTGCCGTCCGGTCCCAGATCCGCATAGCACGACATGTCCACCAGATAGGTCGTGGGCTGCGGCGGTACTGCACCACGATTGTCATTGGTAACCAGCGGCGCCTGTGAATGCCGCTGCCCGGACGCACGGACGGTCACTCCCTTAGCCGCAGCGTCAGCCAGTACAGACTTCAGTTCGGCCAGGTTGGCCGGCCTGAAGTAGTAGTTCGCGCCATCGGCCGCGGGTTCGTGGACGAGGTTCTGGCTCCAGTTGCTCCACTTCGGTGCTGACGCATCGATCGGCATTTTGCAATCTCCTTGGCTCCCATTCTCATTCTGAAGCGCAGGGCTGTCATCTTTCGGCGTCCCCACTCGCCAAAGGCAGGCGAAAGTGGGCCACCCCTTTGGCGTTTCATCGTGAAGTCACAACGCATCCCGATACGCGAAGTTAGGCGACGGATGGAATTAGCTCAAGTCGTGAAGCTGTACGTACTGCAAGACGTTCCCTGCCAGGAGAGCCTTATCGATCTTCTCGGCATTCGGAACGTAAATGAACGGCCGGCGAGGATACAGCCTGTCATTCACCCAATACTTGTTGTTCCAGCCGGTGCTGCTGGTAATAAACTCCTGAACAAAGCCTTTAGCCGAGCGATAAAGCGCTTCGATTTCCTGGCAACCATTGACACAGATATCGACGTAAGACTCGACCATGGGAAAGTCCTTGCTCGGCTCGGAAATGTTGGCCTCATTGCTCACAAAGAGGTAGACCTCTTTGCTGCTGTCCCAGGATCCTGCCCCGTCCAACATCTCGATTGTGTCCACTTTCTCGGGCGTGTAGCCCGTCTCTCGCTCTTTGGTTTTCTCGAAATCCGCCACGTAATAAATGACGCCGTTGATGGTTTTCCCTGTCTCTTTTACCGCCCCTAGGAAGGTGCAGCTCTTGCCGACGTTTTCGGATTCGGTAAAGTGGTGGAACCAGCCGCGCCGGAAGCCGGTGACTCGCGCCGGCCAGGCGCCGACGGCGTCGGGATTGGTGCGGGTCCGCGACGCCCTTTCGATAAGAGAACCATAACCAAATACATAGGCATCTTTGGACATGCTATCTCCTTATGCGGGGTCCTAATTCAACTGCTCAAGGGTTTCCATTTGGGATCTTCCCAGGCGTCAGCATGGAGCAACGCTTCATCGCGGGTTTCCTCGCTGTCACATTTCAACAGAGGTGTTGGGTTTCGCGACAAACTGCAGTATATCCAGAATAGGACAAGTTGTCTGTTGACCCCATAGCAGGCATAGCGGAAGTCAGGAGCCAGAAGCCAAGAAGCAGGAGCCAGGAGCCCAGCCAGGGAGTCAGAATAAAGGCACCTCACACTGGCTTCTGCGGTGCCTCAACCGGGAGCTGTGAATTCGGCACGCAGGCCGCTATTCGAATAACTCATCCTTCCACAACTTCTGGCCGCCGAGTGACGTGTAAAATCCCCAGGCGGCAATGGCTATGAAACTCAGAAGTACAGCGAAGGAGGCGGGCGCGTACCACACGGAAAAATCGAGGGTCACCGGCACGTTCAGAATGACGTTCGCGGTGAAGATGGCGACTGCGAGCGTGATGAGTCCAAAACGTGTTACGGCGAATGCGGCAATGGAAAACACAACCAGCCAAATCCAAACCATGATCTGCGGGTGATCGCTTTGCAGGGTGTTGGGAGCGGCAAGGATCGCGACGAAGACGGCTGCGGCCAGCCACTTATTGCGCAGAAGAACTCGCAGCAGGAACAAGAGGAAAAAGAACTGGAGCGTTCCCGTGATGCATTGCTCGACATTGAGCAGCCAAATGCCGATCACCTGGCGGCCGCCAAGTAAAAGGTTCGTGCTGGGTAACTGTGGTGTGGCGCCCTCGCGCTTGAGAAAGAGGAAACCTACGCTAATCACTACGTTCCAAAGCATGCCCAGCATCACACCCCACAGGACGTCCCGCCCCACCAACGGGTCGCGCACGCGGCCCGTGGTGACACGGCTCCAGGAGATGATGGCGTGCGGCCAGTGACGGCGTACGTAGGGTTCCAGCGCCAGGTAAAGCATCCAGATGAGCACTGACACGAACAGTCCCGTACTGAGCGCCAAACCGAAGCGCCCCAAGGTGGCCAGCGTCGGTATGAAATGGTCGAGGCACACCCAGACCGCGATTTCGATTGCGAAGACCGCGGCGGCAAGCCGCAGCGCCCCGTGAAGGTCCACTTTGCCTTTGGCGTAGTTTCGCCGGGCAATCCACGCACCCGCCGTTAGCACCAATATCGCCAGGACTACAAGCACGATCTGACCGACGTGCTGCCCGCCTGTCTGATTGGAGTACTGGGTGCGGTCCGGGGTGGTCCAGGGTCCGACCTCGTGGAAATACACCGGCCGGCCCCGCCAGGCCGCCGCCTCCACCCGCAAAGAACGGGTCGTGCCCGGCCAAGTTCCCGTCCAGGCCGCGCGCTCGTCAAAGGCTGCCAGCGACAGCCATTGCGGCTGGGCCGGATGGAGCTGCGCCAAGTCCAACCCAGCGGCTTCAAACAGCGGTTTCCAATCCACCGGCTTCGCCGGAGGCGGATTTGGCTCAACCTCGTTCGGGATCGCCTGCAGATAGACCAGCCGGCCCTGGGCATCCACGACGATGTTGATCATCCCGGATTGAATTTCGGGCGGATCATTGAAGTCAACAACACCCGGCGTGAGGGTAGCCCCTTGAAAGCCGTCAGGGTCGAGGTACACGGGGCTTTGCCTGTACGCGTACCGCAACACCTGTGGCTGGCCCGCCAGAACCTTTGGCCAATCGGGGTGATGGCCGTCGTGACTGTGAACGAAGTCCGTGAAGCTGGTGTTGTAAGAAAACTGGGCGGCATGGTCCACGGCGGGATCGGTATAACCGAGATTCCGAATGATCTCTTGGGCTTTCACGGCCAGGACGTCAGGAGAGAGCGACAGATTCATCAGCTTCAGACCATCAACCTGTAGGCCGATGTAAAAGACGATCACCATGCCAGCAATCACCGCGGCCAGGCCGGCGGCTGCGGCTCGCGGCTCGATGCCCTCCTTTTCACCCGCTGCCGCCACCATTTGGGGCGAAGGAGTCTCGCCAGCCGCAAGCGCGGCCGCCAGGGGATCGCCGCCAGGAAGGGCCGCGGCTACAGCCAGCGCTGAGGCGGGCCGGTTGGCGGGCTCGGCGTCCAGGCAGCGCATCATCACCCGTTCCACGGCCGGATCGAGATCCTTCACCCACGTGGAAGGCCGGCTGATGGGCTTCTCGTTGCGCTGCTTCACCAGATCCGCGAGCGTTGTGGCGTCAAAGGCCCGCTTGCCGGTGAAGATTTCATAAAGCACCAGGCCCAGCGAATAAACGTCGCTGCGAACCGTAGCTTCGTGGCCGGACAACTGCTCGGGCGCCATGTAAGCAGGCGTACCGCTGCGCGCCTCGAACCCTTCAACACGCTCGGCGAGGGTGGCGAGGCCGAAATCCATCATCACCGCGCGGCCGCGGCCGTCCAGCATGATGTTGGCTGGCTTCAGATCGCGGTGCAGCACCCCTTCGCGGTGGGCGGCGGCCAAGCCGGCGCACAGTTGACGCGCGGTTTCCAGCGCCTTATCACCCGGCAGGCGGCCGATGCGGCGGAGCAGGGAACCCAAGTCTTCGCCATCGACGTACTCCATGGAAAGAAAAGTGTGGCCTTCAGCTTCGCCCACGTCGTACACGCGGCAAACGTTCGTGTGGGAGACGCGGCGAGCGGTACGGACCTCGTTGCGAAAGCGATCAAGCGCGTCCTCATCCTTGCCCAGAGCCTCAGGCAGGAACTTGAGCGCCACCGGCTGCCCGAGCGTGAGATCGTCGGCCCGATAGACCTCGCCCATGCCCCCTTTGCCGAGCAGCGCTACGATTCGATAGCGGCCCACCAGCAAAGTGCCGGGCAGAAACCGGCCTTCCGTGGAAAGTCCGCTGCTGGCCGTTGCGCTGCGAGCCGGTGTTCGGTTCTGTGACGCCGGCCGCTTTGCCGGCATTGGGGACGGAATGGGTGACGGAGCTGGCGCCGTCGCGCCGGTGGTGGCCGTCGGGTCAACGTGCAACGGTGTTCCGCAAGACGAGCAAAAGCGGCCGCTTGGCGTGTTCTCTGTACCGCAGGATGCGCACTTCACGTTTGCCTCTGTAAGACCACGGAGTACAGCTTATGGCTGACGAGGTGCGTCCCTAATCGCCCTTTTCTTCAGTACAAACACGACAATGCTTTCAACGTTCGGTTCGCCCCCAGCCAATTCCGTTATGCTAGTGCCTTGGCAGTGACGTGTCAACGGAGCACGGAAGAGAACAGCCGTTTCGGAATTCTGAACGTTGACAACAAGGATTGAGAGGCATGGGTGGCATGCCCACAGCGAATCGAGGCCGCAGATGAATCGAAGGCTATTTTCGACGACAAGAATTTGGGAGGTCTGAGGGCCTCGAGAGGCAAACCGTGAGCCTGGGGGTGCGTCAGGAAGGAAGAAGAGACAATCAACTGCTGTCCAGGGCACCCGGAGAGGAGAGGCTAAGCCGGAGGAGGCGAAGGAAGGCGATGGCGGTGCGCACCGGATGCGAGCCCCGATGCAGGTAGCGGAGCCGGTAAAGACGCTCGATGGTCAAGGCCAGGGCGATCAGCAGCCAAGTCAGGAGCAGGCTGTTGGGGTGATGATGGCAGATATGCTCCAAGCCGTGACGATTCTTGGCGTCGTTAAAGCCCTGGTTCTCGATCTCCCAGCGACTCTTGGCCAACTGAAACAAGGTGCGACTGCTCAATCGGCAGGTGGGAAAATCGGTCAACCAGTAAGCCTCGACCACTTCGCCGCTGGCTTTGTGTTGGCGGTAACGCAAGACGCGGACGGTGGTCCAGCGCAGCGCCTGCCAAGGATCGAAATCGTCGGCGTCCCAAACTTCGATGCGCTCCTGACCCTGGCGAAAGGTCGAGGTGGGCGGTTGCCGGTCGAAGCGTCGTTGCGTGGCTTCCGACAACTCGGGCAGATTGGCCTTCAGCCGGGCCACCACCCGCAAGCCCAAGTCTCCGGCGGCATGCAGAAACCCGGCGCTGGCGTACTCGGCATCGACCACCACATAGTCCGCGAAGCGGGCCCCGACCTGCTTCACGGCGCGCCGCAGCAAGCGCTGTCCGGCAGCGTACTCGCTGTCCTTGGCTGCGTAGGGCTCCACATCCAGCGGCAAGGTGAGGCCAGTGCCCACTACACTGATCAAAACCAGATGATGCCGATAGCCTCCAATTTCGCCGTCGGCCTTGCGCCAAGGGCGACACAGCGAGCAGGCTTTCTGGGCACAGCGCCCCACCGTGGTGCCATCCACACTCAAGCCAATGAAGCGGCAATGGTCGAAAGCTTTGTTGCGCTTGGCTTGCCGCACCGCCTGAGCCAGAGCCGCGCGGGTGGGCGAAGCCGACAAGCGGGTGGTGAAGTAGGCTAGGGCGTCATCCCCGAAAGCTCGAGAGACTCCCAAGGCGCGCCGCGCCCGCGAGCGCACCAAAGCTTCCACGGCGTGAAAAGCGTACTCGCGTAGGATCTGACCCACCAGCAGCGCCCAGAGCAAGGCGGCCGCCGGAATCTGCGGTTGCACGCGTCCATCTCCGGGAGCCCGCAGATACGTCTTGAGACCCAGACAGCGCGCCACGTACTTCTGCAAGCGGCGCGGGGTGGGCCCCTTCATCGCTTTTTCCGCCTTTGCTTTCGGGCCAGCACCAGCAACTGGGCGTTGGCCGCCAGCACTTCCCGCACCGCCTCCTGGAACTCGCGCCCGACCGCCACCTGGGCGCGCACCGCTTCCACCCAGTCTTGCGGGATGCGTTCCACGTGTCGTTTCCCTTGCACCATGAAGGTGAGGGTCCAACTGGGATGACCCTCGCCGCGGGCACAATGGCAGGTGGGCTTGCCACAGCGGGTGGCACTCTGGGTCAGCGAGCCCGGCAACAAGTGATCGGGAAGTTGGAAGCGGCGCAGGAGTTCAAACTTGCGCTGCCGGAGACGGGAAGCTTCGGGTCCGCGCGGCTCGATCTTCATCTTGTAGCAATACTGCTACAAGCT
>DATJYK010000082.1:0-8861 GCA_035578005.1 Terriglobia bacterium | reverse complement strand
AGCGAACGGCGCGGCGGCCAAGTTGGGGCTGAATCGCACTACCCTGCTTGCCAAAATGAAGAAGCTGGGGATCTCTCGACCCACGCGGCAACATAGCATGGCCAGGGCGGCCGATATGCATTTCTCAGAGCACAAGTCCGCGCAGGCCAATGCTGTCCCGACCATGTAGTGCCGCACGACTGACGACCGCGCTCCAGAGGATGACCTTCAAATTCAAGTGATCCCTCCTTACCGTCCGCCCGAGAGACGCCGGCATGAAGAACGATGTTCGCGGTACAAACCATGTACGCGTCGCCCGCGAAATTCCTCACGAGTTGCCGCGCTAGTCGCATTCAGATCTCCTCGTCCAAGGCATTCGTCAAGCCTTCGATTCTGCCGGACAGAGGAAGAAATGTCTGTAGGGGAGTCGCGAGCGCTTCTTTGGGTAATTCCGGACAGCAGGTCACGGTCGTCTGCTGCAGGCGCTCAAAGCAATCTTCCAGATTCTCTCTTGCCTCCGGTCCTTTGCCTTCCATCCGGTCTGCCATACCGTCCAGCATCTTGGCTAACCGGTTGTCGAACTCCTCTTGTGCCAGCCGTACGGCTTCTGGTAATTCGAAACCGGGGAGTTGGAGACGGTATTTCAGCAAGGCAATCCGAATCAAGAACAGCAGTCGCAGTTGCGGTTGCCAGCGCCGGATTCGATCGCGCAAGGCGAGGTCCTGCTGCCGGGAAGGCCCGAATTCAAATAGCACACCGTCGGAGAGAGTCCTTACTTTGTCGAAAGCGTCGCTGATCGTCTCGCGCAGCGAGTAAGTGCGCTCAATGGCAGCTCGCCTGTCGGTGGAACGGGGTTCTCGGGAAAGTTGGGCCAGCGAGCGCAGGATGGAAATGAAGGTCCTCTTCATTCCAACCGCAGCGGAGGCGCCCCAGAGCTGGTCAAACACCAGCCACATCATGACGAGCCCGAGCAAAATGCCGAGGACGCGGTCCCTGGCGACGGTGAGCGAGGTCTGAATCGTAAACTCCTGCAGGTTGACGAGGTAGAAGGCGACCGCCATCTGCACTCCGAAGTATGACAATCGAGGGCTACAGGTCATGAACCAGGAAGCCACACCCGTGACGACCACAAAAAGAACCGTGAATCCGGCAATCGAGTCGAGGTAAGGCAGAACAAATATCTGCGAGCCCATCCCGAGCACAAAGCCGCCGACGATCGCTCCCGTAAATCGTAGAACCTGTTTCTGACGAGATGAGCCGATCGTGGAAAGGGCCGTCAGCAGACAGCTGGTGACCGCCGTGCTGATGCCAGGCCAGTCGAGGGAGTTGTAAATAATATAGCAGAGGCTTGCAGCGAGGCAGCCCTTCAGCGCGAACTTGAGGTGTTCAGGGTTCGATAGCGCGTCCGAAACCAAGAGCTTCGATCGTCGCTCGTCACTTGATGGTGAGGGCGCGTACTCGCTTATTGATAGGCGACCGTAGAACACCTCAGAAATCAGCGCCACCGTTTTCTCCATCTCCCGCAATAGGGGAATGCCACTGGAGGCTTCGCTTTGGCTATTGAACTCAATCAGGCTTGGATCTCGCCGGCTCAGTAGATCGGCGCGAACGCCAGCGATGCTTGCGGCCAAGCGGCTTATTCGTTGTCGGTCATCGCCAGAAACCTGAATGCTGAGCTGCGTCAGGTTAGCGGCGATGTCTACGAGTCTCCCGACGAGCGCTACAACGGCACTCATCTGTTCACGGTAAAGCGGCGAATAGCTGGATCGCCGCAGATTGCGTCGCAGCCTCGATGCCCCCCTCATGCTCAGGCCCGTAATATTCTCCCTTATCTTGCTGTCCGCGGGGCGGTCTGTGAGATAGCAGCCGAGCAACTCTTCAACAGCAGTCAGGCGCTCTACAATGGACCGGATAAGATCATCCCCAAGCCTTATCTGTACAAACGCCAGCTCTACCAGCGCTGTGATCAGGCCTCCGATCAGAGCTCCGTACACCACCCAGAGCGTATCTTCAACATTGGTCTCGGCTGGCACGTGGCGATCCCACACGGGGACCGCGAGGGCGATCAGAATGGCAAATGTGGTCACTGCACTGTAATCGGTCATGGTGCTGAGTGCAAAGAAGACCATCAAGAAGGCGCCAAGAGTCCAGAGAAAATGCAGCTCTGGAGCGCTGACAAAAAACCACGCTGAGGCTAGGACATAAGCGGCCCCTATGCCGGAAATGAAGACTATTGATCCCGCTGATCGCAGAGTGGCTTGCGGATTCTCGCGAGAAATGATGAGTGCGTAAATCGCGCCTTGAAACCCATAGGGAATACGAAAAGTCATGGTGACGATCATGACGAGAGTTGCGGCGAGGACCATGCGCGCAACCGTTTCGAATCGTCCCGGATACGGCGCCAGCTCCTGTTTCAGAAACTCTCGGAACCAGGCCGACGGTCGGGTCGACTCCGGCAGGCTATGTGCAAGGGTGGCCATGTCAATGCGCACGCATGACTACAACGGCTGACTCGCCAATTCGGAACAGATCCGGAGAGGGGGCTTTAACGCGAACGCGGACCGGATACCGCGACGCCAGGTGTACCCAATTGAGTGTGCGTTGCACGTCGGGGAGGCCGCCAGGTTGTGACGGCCAGGTTCCAACGACGTCGGGGTCTGGCGTCACGCCAAAGCCGAGGCTATCCACCTCACCCGAAAAGCGCACGTTCGGTTTAGATAAGACATAAACGTCGGCTGGCATTCCAGGCTTGATGTACCCGAGCTGGCCCTCACGGAAGTTCGCCACCGCCCACCAGGTGCGTGCGTCAATTAGTGTGAATATCTGCTGACCGACGTGGGCGTAGGCGCCTTCCGAAATGGTGAGACCGGTCGCCCGGGCGTCGAAGGGCGCATACACCCGGCAGTTATCGAGGTTGTAGCGGGCGTCCTTTACCGCCGCTGCTTTCGCGCCACGCTGATTGATCAGCGGTTCGAGGGTGGTGACGGCGCGAACGGATTGTTCATGTTGGGCCTTGCTCTGTTCCAGGACCGCCTCGGAGTGTTCGTATTGCGCAACCGCTGACTTCAATCCCGCCTTCGAAACGAGCAGTTGGGACCCTGCCTGGTTGAGAGCTTCTGACTGGGCAATCTCTGAGCTTTTCGCTCGATCCACCTGATCTACCGTGACGAACTGTTTCGCGAGCAGCGGCTCCAGCCGATGCAAATTGTCACTCGAGTACGTCCACTCCGCTTTGGCCCGGTTCACGCCCTGCTCGGCGTTGGCCACGTCGGCCCGGGCCTGATCCACAGCCGCCGCCCATCGCGCTACGTCAGCCTGCGCGCTATGGATATTGGCCTGCGAGACTGAGACCGCGCTGACCAGTGCCGCAATGCGTCGTTGCTCGTCCGAGATCTGACCTTCAAGAGCCGCCTGATCGGAAATGGCCCTTTCGAGGGCGTACTGATAGGGCCGTTCATCAATTTCGAAGAGCAGGTCACCTTTCTTCACGAACTGGTTGTCGCGCACATTGAGCCGCAGAATCGGTCCTTCCACTTGCGGCGCGATGCCGATGAAGTTCGCAAAGATCTCGGCATCGTCGGTGCGCGGGTAATGGTTCGTGTGGTAAAGCACCACGAGGCCCAGCGCGAGCGCTGCCAACACGATGGCCGCGCTGGCCCAGCCACCCAGCCGCCTCCTCGGTCTCGGACTGCTGTCGGAACTCATACTCCTTCATTCCTTCCTAGTGAAAGAAAATGATCCACAGCGCGAATGTAAAGAGTGCTGTCAGACCCGGAAACACTAGAATTGGAAATGCGACCTCAATGCGCAGATGCAAGAGCAGCCATCGAGCGAGAGCGGTGAGCGGGACCGCCAATACTAAGCAGACGAGCCACGCCGGGAAGAAGGAGCCCAGGATGTCGAAGGAGGGAGCACGTGCGCAACTCGCAAGGAGCAACGGAGTGAGCACCAACACGGCCCGCGCCTGAAGACCTCTTCTCTTGCCGGCGTTGGTCATGGCTTTCTCGCGCCCGCCTGAATCGAATCCCCAGTTCGGAAGGCCAGATCTGCCAGGGAGCTAAGTACCTGGGTGCGCGCCAGGACATCGGTCGAGCGGGCCTGGGCCAGGCTCCGCTGCGCTTGAGTGACGTCTAACTGGCTCCGGAGTCCGTAATTGTACGATTCAAGAGCCGCAGCGTACGATTGGCGGGCGGCTTCCAGGAGCGCGGTGGCAGCCTGGCGCTGGCGAAAGGCGGTGTGCAGGTTGGAGTAAGCGGTCCAAACCTCGTCGGCAACCTCATCACGAGCCAGGTTCGCTCGGGCTTCTGCGGCGCGGAGGCTGGCTTCCGCTTGCGCTAGATTGTTTTTTCGCGCACCTCCATCAAAGAGGCTCCAGCTTAGCGTCAGGCTCAATCCACCGTAGAAACCGGCCGTGTGTATCCAGGGAAGCGCTTGCTGCGTCCCGTATAGTGATTGCCCGCTGGGCGTAGCCGCAAGGTTCAGGTCAGGATAGAACGCTGCGCGCGCCTCCTTGACCTTGCCTTTTGCCGATCGTATTTCGGCCACTTGTTGCATAAGGTCGGGGCGTTGTTCGAGCGCGCGATCGATCGCCTGCTCGACCGTGTCGCCGATCGATTCGGGGATTGGCAACTCGTTCAGCGGCTGCACGTGAATTGTGACGGTTGGAGAGGTTCCCAGCGTCGTTGCCAAATCCCCTCGTGCAGTCTCCTCAGCTCCCATCACCGCTTGCAGCTCGTATTCCGCCTGGGCAGTGGCGCTCCGTGCTTCCAGTACGTCCGGCAAAGTCGCCAAGCCTTGCTTCAAACGATCCTCCGCAGCTTGCTGCACGGTCTGCGCATTGGACAGGCTTGATAAGGCGGCATCCTCCTGACCAGTCGTATTCAGCAGCCGATAATAGGCTTGCTCAACGTGATCGATAATCCGTCGATGGGCGTCGTTAAACCCGAAGTTCGAGGCTAGGAGCTCCGCTCGCGCCCCGGCGATCCGGCCAGATCGCGCGCCGAAGTCGAAGATAGTGTAATTCAGCTCCAGAACTCCCTCAAACGCCTGGACCGTCTGGCGATAAAACGCAGTTCCGAACAGAACTTCGGAGCTATTAGTCTGGGAGAGCGCAAGGGCAACTAACGTCGGATACAACTCGCTCCGCGCGACTCCCAAGCCGGCTGCCTGAGCACGAGCACGCTCCCACGCCAGGCGCGTCTCGGGATTGTGCGCCTCGGCCAAATCTATTAGCTCCGCCAATGAATAGCTCTCAGTAGCATCAATGCTGAGCTTGGCCGCGTAGCCACTAACGTTGTTCGACTCCCTTTGGATTTCTTGTTCCTGGGCGGAATGCCACGGCCGATCTGGTGAAACAGGTGCACTCTGGCAGAAAACGCGGCTGGCAGGGAAAAGAAAAGCGAGCAAGAGTGCCGTACGAGTCCGAAATCTCACTTCTTTCTCTGGAACTGGTTGCGTCATGGCTGCCGAATAACCTGTCGTTGCATCGTGTGACGCTGTGACATCACGGGCAGTAGTCCGTCCGATGTGTGGCTAACCGACGTCGCCAAGCGCGCCATCCGGACTCGCACCCTGTTGCACTTTGCCAGCGAAATGCCGGTAGGCGAACACGGAGTACCCCGTCGCGAGGGCCATACCGGGAATGAACCACGATAGGCCGACGATCTGTCCCTGCTCACTGGTGGCCGCGTTGTGGATCGTGAGACCCAAGTTCGGCGTAGTGTTCGACGGCAGCACGTTCGGAATGACCCCGAAGGCCGCACTGGTTAACATTCCAAGCAGATATAGACCCAATGCCAGAAATGCCTGCAGCTCCTTCCGCCGGAAACTGAATAGGCGCGTCCCGATCATGCCTGCGACCGCCAGCACCGGAAATATGACACCCCGGGGATGGCTCCGGAACTGGTTTGCGAGGTTCGGCTGCACGAAAAAGCTCGCCGCGGAACAGCGTGAGGGCGAGTGCGCCTGCCCAGCATTTCGCGCCGAACGAACGGGTCCGCTGGCGTTGCAGCTGACCCTGGGGAAGCGAGTTGAGGTTACTGATCTTTGCGGAGGTGAACAGCGTGGCGGCTGCATTTGGGCAGGCGGCAACGCAGGTTCCACAACCGATGCAGGCAGCGGCGTCAAATGCAGTGTCCGCTGCTTCTTTTGGGACCAGGATCGCATTGGCATCGGGAGCGCTTCCTGTAGGCGCGCTGATGAAGCCGCCCGCCTGGATGATTCGGTCAAAGGCTGACCGATTCACGATCAGATCGCGCATCACCAGAAAGCCACGGGCGCGCCACGGCTCTAGCGTAAGCGAGTCACCGGAACATCGACTTCTCCCAGCGAATCGCTCTCTTTTCGCTTGCCCGTTGCCTTTATCCCGATCGGCAACTCGAGGATTTGCAGCGCCTGCTCCGCCTCTTTCTGCTGTGCACTCGCTTTCGTTGTCATCGTTCCTCCTCAGCCGAGCAGAACGGTTATGTCAGAGCCGTAAAATCGCCATCGCGGTAACCAAGCTGCTTATGCTAGTCAGCGAACGAGATTGGTTCTTGCCAGATCGATGATTTCGTCGCCGCGTCCGCTCAATACGGTACGAAGCATGTAGAGACCGAATCCCAAAGCTTGGTCGGCGCTGATCGTCGGCGGCATAGAAAGCTCCTGCCGATTGACGATTACTTCCACAAGAGCAGGACCTGAATGAGCGAATGCACGTTCGAAGGCCGGGCGAAGCTCTTCCGGCTTCTCGACGCGAATGCCGAAAATATCCGCCGCTTCAGCCAATTGAGCGAAGTTTGGATCCACCAGATCTGTTCCATAAGCAGGAAGCCCGGCCGCCATCATCTCCAGTTCGACGAAACCAAGCGTGCTGTTGTTGAAGACCACCACCTTCACCGGCAGTTTCAGCTGCCGAAGCGTCAGCAGGTCGCCGAGCATCATTGCCAATCCACCGTCACCCGAAAGCGTAATCACCTGCCTGCCTGGATGGCTTGCCTGCGCGCCGATCGCTTGTGGCAGCGCATTTGCCATGGAGCCGTGATTAAAGGAGCCGAGCAGCCTGCGCTTTCCGTTCATATGGAGGTAGCGCGCGGCCCAGACGGTTGGCGTGCCCACATCGCACGTGAACACGGCATCCTCCGTCGCAACCTCATCCAGGATCCTGGCAACGTACTGCGGGTGAATTGGCGTTCGTCCCGGTTCGCCGGTGGCGAGATCATCGAGACTCTGGCGGGCAATCAGGTAATGGTTGAGGCATATGTCGAGATAGGAGCGGTCCAATTTGCTCTCTATCAGTGGAGTCAACGCCTCCAGCGTGTCCTTCACGTTTCCGACCAGCCCGAGATCAACCGGAGTGCGCCGTCCGATCTGCTCGCCCAGCCGGTCCACCTGAATGATCTGTGCGTGCTTGGGGTAGAACTGCGTGTAAGGGAAGTCCGTTCCCAGCATGAGCAGAGCATCGCAGTTCATCATGGCGTGGTAGCCGGAAGAAAAACCCAGCAGGCCGGTCATCCCTACGTCATACGGGTTGTCGTACTCGATAAATTCCTTGCCGCGCAGCGCGTGAACGATTGGGGCCTTCAGCCGCTCGGCTGCCTCGATCATTTCATCGTGTGCGCCTTCACAGCCCGTGCCCCCAAGAATGGCGACCTTGGGCGCGGAATTGAGAATCTCGGCAGCACAGTTGATCTCATGGTCTGATGGACGGATGATTGAGGCGGAATTCTCGATGCCGAGTGAAAGCGCGGGTGCGGAACATTCTCGCAAGGCCACATCTCCAGGGATAATGACCACTGCGACGCCCCGCTTTAGGAGAGCCGTACGCAGGGCGATTCCCAACACTCGCGGCATCTGCTCCGACTGCGAAATCAACTCGCAGTAATGGCTGCAATCCTTAAACAGGTGGTCAGGGTGCGTCTCCTGAAAGTAGCTGCTTCCAATTTCGTGACTCGGAATCTGCGCCGCGATTGCGAGTACCGGCACGCGATTCCGATGACAATCAAACAGGCCATTGATGAGGTGAAGATTGCCCGGGCCACAGCTGCCCGCACACACGGCGATCTCTCCTGTAAGATGGGCCTCCGCGCCGGCAGCAAATGCTGCTGCCTCTTCATGCCGCATATGCACCCATTCGATCGCTTTACTCTTGCGGAGGGTGTCGGTGAGGCCGTTCAAAGAATCGCCTACCACTCCATAGATCCGCGGTACGCCCGCGTTGACCAATGTTTCGACAAATATATCCGCTACTCTGCTCGCCATATGGTTATCTCTGCTCGGTTAAACTCTATTGGCCCTCTATACCGGATTGTCCTTGAGCAGTCGTGCTCGAGACAGGACTCATCGGCGGCTGGGTTGCGCCGCGTACTCGGCTTTGTAGAGCTGCCCTCGCAGCCTCACCCTCGGCATAGGCGGCGGGCTTATTCATGGTGGGATCGCGCAGAATCGGTAGTCCCGCGAGCGAGCTCTCCCTATTCATCAGTCAGTTCACTCCGCATTTTCTAACGTCGCACTGTCTCCCAGTAATGCAGTTGCACCTCCAACATTCTGAACTCAGAAGAAAACGGTTGGGTCATTCTGTTTCATGGGCTTTACGTGTGGGTCGCGCATCCTATCTCGCTGGCATGCAAACCTCGCATCGTCAACGTGGTGACGCGGTGTCAACCTGATGACAGTTGCGACGGTAAGTCCAGCTCCGACAGGGATTCGGAGACTTCGGCCACGCACTGTTGAACTAAGCCTTTCTGCGCTCCAGCGATCAGTTGGCTTTCTTGTCCGGCACGCCCAACAGTTCGTGTTTGCCGACGAACTCATCTTCGAGAGCAGCCCATTGCGGCAGCCCGAGGATGTCCTCATACTCTTTGAACGTGACCGACTCCTCTGGAGGCATCGGGCGGCCTGCCTTG